>SXHS01000146.1 GCA_005773145.1 Planctomycetaceae bacterium
CGAGGTCGGCTACTACGGTCGCGACGTGGAGAGCATGATTCGCGAGCTGGTGGAGAACGCCATTGGCATCATTCGCGAACAACAATTGAAAGAGGTCGCCGACGACGCCAAGGATCGCGTCGAAGATCGACTGCTCGACCTGCTGATCCCGCCGCCGGCCAGTCTGGAGGTCGGCGCTTTGGCCGAGCGATCGGCCGAGCACTATCAACAGGCACGCGAGCAGATGCGTGTTGCCTTGCGGGCCCACGAATTGGAAGACCGCCAGGTTGAGATCACGAGCGAACAAAAATTCGCACCCGTTGTCTTGGGCGGAGCGGGCATGGAACACATGGACGTCGACCTGCAGGGCATGTTCGAAAAAATCTTGCCCCGATCGAGCATTTCGCGCGAAATGACCGTGGCCGAAGCGCGACGCGTGCTCTTTGATCAAGAATGCGATGCGCTGCTCGACCAAGAAAAGATCCACACTGCGGCCGTCGATTTAGCCGAACAATGGGGGATCGTGTTTGTCGACGAGATCGACAAGGTCGTGGCGAGTGAATCCAAGGGGGCCGATGTGTCGCGGCAGGGGGTGCAGCGAGACCTGCTGCCGATCGTGGAGGGGACCACCGTACAAACCCGCTACGGACATGTGCGCACGCATCACATTTTGTTCATCGCGGCCGGCGCTTTCCACCGCAGCCAACCGAGCGACTTGATGCCCGAGTTGCAGGGACGCTTTCCAATTCGTGTGGAATTGAGCGATCTGACGAAGGAGGACTTCGTACGCATCCTCCGCGAACCCAAGAGTTCCCTGGTGCGGCAATACACCGCACTCATGGCCACCGAAGGGGTGGAACTGGAAATCACCGACGACGCCGTCGACACCCTGGCCACGGTGGCGCACAAGGTGAATCAGTCGACACAGAACATCGGTGCGCGTCGTCTGTACACCATCATGGAACGGCTGTTGGACGAACTCAGCTTTGAAGCACCGGATATGAAGATGGGACATGTGGTTGTCAATGCCCGCTACGTCGATCAAAAACTTCAGTCGATTGCGGCGGATGAGGATTTAAGTCGCTTCATTCTCTAGTTCACCGACGGCATTGGGTCCCATTGGGCGAGGCGGATGTATGGTCAAGGCAATCAAGGTCGGAGTGGCGGCGCTCAATCAAACGCCGCTGGCCTGGGATACCAACGCGGCCAACATCCGCGAGGCATTGCAGCGGGCTCGCGCAGCCGGTGTTAGCGTGCTCTGCCTGCCGGAGCTTTGCATCACGGGATATGGCTGCGAAGATGCCTTTCAATCGCCAGGCGTCCATCACTTGGCACTCGAAGTCTTGCGAGAATTACTCCCCGATACACATGACCTGATCGTCACGCTGGGGCTCCCCATCTTGGTGGGGGGGGGACTGTTCGACGCCGCCTGCGTGGTGGCGAACGGCCGTCCTCTGGGAATCGTGGCCAAACAGAATCTCGCGCGGGATGGATTGCATTACGAACCTCGCTGGTTCCAGCCGTGGCCGCGTGGTGTCAGTTCCACCGTCGACTTTCATGGCGAGCCAATCCCCGTCGGTGATTTGGTTTTTGACGTGGGAGGCGTTCGACTGGGACTGGAAATCTGCGAGGATGCGTGGGTGGCGGATCGGCCCGGCGCCCCTTTGGCGCAACGCGGCGTCGATCTGCTGTTGAATCCCAGTGCCAGCCACTTTGCGTTTGCCAAGCATTGGGTGCGGCAGCAGTTCGTGGTGGAAGGTTCCCGCGCCTTTCACGTCACCTATCTGTTGGCCAATTTGATGGGCAATGAAGCAGGCCGCGCCATCTACGATGGCGATGCTTTGATCGCGCACTGCGGCCGGCTACTGGCCCGCGGCCCCCGGTTTTCCTACGCCGATGTGAACCTGACGACCGCCATCGTGGACTTGGACGCATCGCGCATGAGCCGCGCCAAGAGCGCCAACCTGCCCGTGGCCGCCGAGGAGGGAGATCGAGGCTGCGTGCGAACCGCGTTCTCCTTTCCAACCTTGGGTCCCGCCGCGTCCTCACGGTTTGCGTCCGCCGCTCACCCGCTCCCCGCATGGGAGGAGAGCCGCTATCTGAAAGAAGAAGAATTCGCCCGCGCGGTCCCCCTGGCCCTATTCGACTACTTGCGCAAGAGCCATTCGCGAGGCTTTGTCGTGTCACTCAGTGGGGGTGCGGATTCGTCCGCCGTCTCGATCTTGTGCAGCCTGATGGTCCGCTTGGGGATCGAAGAGATCGGACGCGATGCCTTCCTGCAAAAGCTGTCCTACATCCCCGATCTGACGACGGCACCGAATGAGGCCGAGTTGGTTAAGCGACTGTTAACCTGTGTCTACCAATCGACTCGCAATAGCTCCGACACAACCCGTCACGCGGCGCGGCAGGTGGCCAGCTCGCTCGGCGCGCGGATGATGGAGTGGGATGTGGATGAGATCGTCCAGGCCTATATCACATCGGTCTCACAGGCCCTGGGACGTAAACTGACTTGGGAAACCGATGATTTGGCCCTGCAGAACATACAGGCCCGGGCGCGCGGTCCGAGCGTCTGGTTGCTGGCCAATCTGCAAGGCGCGTTGCTGTTGGCGACCAGCAATCGCTCCGAGGCCGCGGTCGGTTACGCGACCATGGATGGCGATACGTGTGGCGGATTGGCGCCGATTGCCGGTATCGATAAAGCGTTCCTGCGTCATTGGTTGAAGTGGCTGGAGACAAACGGAATGCAGGGGCACGAGCCACTTGCCATGCTCGCCGTGGTGAACGAACAGGCGCCGACCGCCGAACTGCGCCCACCGGCCGCCGTACAGACGGACGAGAGCGATCTGATGCCTTACGAAATCTTGGACGTGATCGAACGCCTGGCGATTCGCGATAAGCTCACGCCGCGCGAGATCTGGGAACAGATTCAGGCACAGTTCACCTCCTACTCGGGGGAACAGCTATCGGTTTGGGTCGAACGATTTTTTACGTTGTGGTGCCGCAACCAGTGGAAACGCGAACGTTACGCGCCGTCGTTCCATGTGGATGACGAGAACCTGGACCCCAAGACTTGGTGCCGCTTCCCCATCCTCTCCGGCGGCTACGCCCGAGAACTGCGAGAATTGCGAGGGTCACGCTAACATAAGGCGTTTCGTTTGGGAAACGGGGGACTCACGTCCCCCGCTCGCCAATTCGCCACGGGGACCGCCTGTTGGTTCCTGTTATTGAGCGGACGTAAGGGGGGACAAGCCGCCAGTGGCACCCAACACCCGGCGATGGTGTTGTGATGCGCTCCATCTCGTGACATAATAGCTCCGCATCATTTCAGCGTCGCAGCCGCTCATAGTCGCATCCGCTCATTGTCGTCCCATTCGCAGGAATGTACTTCGCATGGAAAATCCTCTCCCATCGACGCCACGACCGAAGGAAAGCCGCTTTTCCCTGAATAACGTATTACTGGTCATGGCGTTTGCATTGTTTGCCTATGCGGCCTTTAGTTCCCTGAATATTCGGAAGTTCTTCCGTCCCAAGGCCGAACCCCGCGTGGTGGCGCCGCGGGGTAATTTGGCCGACGAAGAAAAATCGACCATTGAACTGTTTCGCGAGGCATCGAACTCGGTCGTCCACATCATAACGACGGGTGTGGCGCGTCGGGGCCCCTTCATGCAACCGCTGGAAATCCAACAGGGTATGGGCTCAGGATTTGTTTGGGATGACCAAGGACACATCGTGACAAACTATCATGTAGTCCGCGAGGCCACGGGGGTCTATGTGGTATTTGCTGGGCAGAAGCGGCCCTATCGCGCATCGGTCGTCGGCGTCGATCCGGCACACGACTTGGCGGTGCTCGAAGTCAGCGCCGGCGATGCCGACCTAAGGGCGCTCCCG
>SXHS01000147.1 GCA_005773145.1 Planctomycetaceae bacterium
GGACGTACTTTCGGTAAGCTCGCTCGGGATCGGTCCCCCGTTGGCCGCTTGGCAATAAGTGTGAAGTTGATCGTAAGCTACCCAACTGAGTCGCCTCCCCTTTCTCGCGTAACCCGGAAAACTGCTGTGCCGCCAGAGCTCAGGATCGTTGGCCAGCGGACGGTTTCCCTTGCACGGATTCAAGTGAATATAGGAACGGAGTGTCCAGTAGTATCCAGCGTCCTCGACCAAGAACGCCTGATAGCGCCCGTGATACAAGTGGCCCGTTCTTAGATTCCGTTTGGCATACCAATTGATGTAGCCCGACTTACCGTGCCAAAGCGCAACTTCACAAGCGAGAGCCTGACAAAGAGTGTGCCCCCCATGGAACATTTTCAGATTTCAAGTATTGTGCTCCTAGGGTGCATTGTGGCACGTGGCGACGCTGTGTGTCACGGCCCCAGGGTCGAGTTGGTTTGTGAGTGTGTGCCATCTGGGAGTGATGTCCAACCGAGGGGAGTTTGGCGAAGATGATCGTCAGCGAATTAGCGTTGTGGAAGACAATACCGGGCATGGACCGCCTAGCCTATGCCTTTGAGTTCTTGGAGCGAGAGTCCACGTTGCAGCTCCCTGCTGGCAGGCACGATGTGGGGGACGACCGTTGGTATGTGATGGTGATTCGTACGGACTCGCGCCCCGAGGATGCGGCCGAATTCGAATCGCATCGCAAGTATCTGGATATCCAATTTCTCGTGTCGGGACGTGAGACGATTGGCGTGGCACCCATCGCGGACCTGACCGAAACGGCTGCGTACAACGACGCGAAGGATGTCATTCTCTACGGCATTCCCGCCAGCTATTCTCGGCTCGCAATGGAACCGGGGCGATTTGCCGTGTTCTTTCCCGAAGATGGCCATATGCCCAACTGCCATTTGGGCGGCCCACACCCGCTGCACAAGGTAGTGCTGAAGATTGCACTCAGTAGCCTCTAAGAGTTGCTATCCCTCGCTCTCTTGACGCATGCCATCGGTCGCTTGGCGTAGCGACCTGACCAAAAAATGGTTCCACTCGCCGAAGCAGATAAAACGATACTGTTCGCGGACCAATAGTGGTCCATCGCCTACCATCCAGGTCGCCTTGCCGGCCTCCTGTGCCGCGCGCCGAATCTGAGTCAGTGCTTCCGCCATGCGCGGATGATCAATACCAAACCAACAGGCTCCGAGCTGCGCTGATAGGTCGAACGGTCCGACCCCCAGCGCTGTGGTCAAAGGATGTTGGGCAATGCCGGTGACATTCGCAAGTCCTTCCAAGGTTTCGATCTGCGGGATCACGATGACATGATCTTCCACCACTTGGCGAAACGAGTCGTAGCTGTAGGTCGAGACCCAGGCATTACTGGGACCGCCGGGGCGACGCTTGCCGCGCGGCGGCAGGTAGACTCCTTGCTGGACGGATTCCAGGTCCTCAACCCGATCCACCGCCGGCACCACCAGACCACATGGTCCCAGGTCCATGGCGATGCGCGCCGCATCGAAATTCGCGGCATCAATCCGCACCAAGACGGGAAAATTCAGGAGGCGACCGCTCGCGCAGACTTGTGCGGCCAGGGCCGGATCGTGCTGCAGATGCTCACGATCCACAATCAAGTAATCCAACCCGCCTCGTCGCGCGAGCTCGACGGCATTGGGACGCAGGTCGTCGGTCAGTAACAAGCCCACGGTCAGTTGACCGTCTGTCAATCGTTGCTTCAATTGTATCGCTGGTTGCATGAATGCCTCGTGGCTCTCTAATGGGTCACTAATGTTGCATCTCGCGGACGACAATCCGATTGCCGCTGATCTCCAAGATCCGGACGGGACGCCCCGCCTCGACAAACGAACCGTCTGAGACCACGTCGTAGAACTGGTGGTCAAACAACGCCCGACCTGCCGGGCGCAACGCGGAGTCGGCCAGTCCAACTTGTCCCGGCCGCAGTTGGCTGATCGGTGCGTGTCCGGCGTAGTCCGTTGGCGCCCGCTCTGGATCGGGGCGGGGGGGCTGGAGCGCCAGTCGCCCCACCAGGGGAATAACGCCTAGGTACTGCGACAACCCCCAAGCCAGCAAACTAAACGCTATTCCCGCCGCGCAAAGTGCTGCCAAAGAATTTAACAGAATCTGCCATTGGGATCCGCTATGAGGGATGAAAAAATCTTGCCCGGCCATGACGAGACTCATCATCACAAACGCCATCCCAAACAAGCCAGCGACTCCGAAGCCTGGTATGACAAAAAATTCCAAAAGCAAGACGGTCAGACCGACCAGAAAGAGGACGACCTCCAGCCACCCAGACGTTCCGCCCAAGAATCGACTCCAAAAGTAGAGGGCGAAACAGACCAGCGCCAATAAGCCCCCCACGCTGACCCCCGGTGCGCTAAACTCCACGTACAAACCGGTGAGCGCGATGACCAGCAACAAGACCGTGGCGGGCCAGGAATTGAGGACAAACGCCAACGTATCGACCCAATCCGACTCGAAGGTCCACAAGTGATCTCTATCGATCTGGAATTGTTCCAAGACCTGTTCTTGGCTCATGGCGGTGGCATCGGCCAGCGTTAATTCGACGGCCCGCTTGCCATTTACTTCCAGGAAAACACCCCGGCGGGATTCCTGCACGAGCGGTCCCTTGGTCCAATTGGCTGGGTCGGGCAATGCGTCCAGTTCCGCCTGTGACCGATAGGATACCTTCCCCGTGGGATTGTGTGTGACGTGAAATACTTCGACATCCATATCCATCATCGCCTCGGCCAAAGCGGTCGGACGTTCCATGCGTTCAGCCAGGTCACGCACGCGTCGCACCAGATCGGTGCGAATTTTCTCAGGCGCGTGGCGAAAGTCCCCTTTTTCATCCTGAAAGATGGGCCCAGCATCTCCCAGCCGAGCGGATGGGTGCATGAGAATCTTGCGACAGCCGAGCGCCATGATGGCCCCCCCGCTGAGGGCCTCCCGTGGAATGAATGCCACGACCGATACCCGTGATGTTGCCACTGGGGCGTCGGCCGGTGGAGGCTGTCCGCCGAACGGCGCCTCGGCCTGCTCCCCCGGCGCATCGAGATCGGCGAGTCGCTGCGCCAGCGCAAAACTGGAATCTACCAGACCGCCCGGGCTATCAATCTCGACGAAGATCCAGGCCACTCCCGCAGCCCGCGCTCGCTCCAACTTGCGATAAAAGGCGTGTTCGCTGAGCGGATGAATCGGACCCTTGAAGGCGATCCAGGCCGCTCGCGGTGGGGCGGCTACCGGCGGTTCCGCCGCTGGTCGTGCCCAGCGGGCCGGAAGGCACGACAGGGTCAACAGGGTAAGCAGGATGACACGCGAAAAGGTTGGTGATGGGGCCATAGGTCCCTTCACTGTACTCGGTCCGATCCTGGCGGCCAAAGCCCACCTGGCGGACGTCACGGTCCCTGCGACCGGCCCGTTTCGACGTTGCGGGGCCGATTGGACCTATGGTGACGATTGGGTGAGGGGAAGGAAACGAAGCTGTTTTGACCTTCGAGCGGGCATAAGGTAGGGTCGAGATGAGGCAGGACCCTGTGTGGTTCGACCTTACGCCGCGACCGCGCCCCGATAAGCCGGAAGGGAGAGATTCCCATGTCCCCGCAACCTGCCCGTCCGCCACAGGTCGATCGTCACACGTTGGCGTTGGATGAATTGATGGAACGCTGCCTTGGCAACCTTAATTTTGCTCAGCGGGTCGTGTCCGTATTCGAGGAACATTTTGGCCGGGATTTGGCGGCTCTTGAGGCCGGACTGGCGAGCGACGATATGGACGAGGTGGCGCGGATCGCACATCGCATGAAGGGGTCTTCCGCCAATGCCGCAGCCCCCCAGCTATGTCGAGACATGGCCAGCATCGAGGAATTGGCCCAACATCATCGGTCGGCGGAGATGGCGCGTTGCATCTTGAAGCTGCGTGAGGATTGGAGTCAATTTCGCGAGACGGCCCAGCACATCCGCCCGACGGGCGCGACCAGCGGAAACTAGGGGGAGGAGCGAGACCATGCGTGTGCTGGTCGTGGATGACGACATCACGAGTGCTTGCTTGGTGGAGAATTTTCTCCTGGCCGCCGGCTATGAGGTGGGCGTCGCCCATGACGGCGTTGAGGCGTTCGACTTGCTGTGCCAGGGGGATTATCGGATAGTGATCTCCGACTGGCAGATGCCGCGCATGTCCGGGTTGGAGTTAACACGGCGCATCCGCGAACGCCACCTGGGATCCTACGTTTACGTCATTCTGTTGACGTCGCTGGGAGGCACTCAGAACCTCATCGAAGGATTGAACGCGGGAGCGGATGACTTCATCACCAAACCGTTTCAACCGGACGAGCTGCAAGTTCGCTTGCATGTCGCGGAACGGATCGTGGCGTTGGAGACTCGAGATCTCGTGATTTTCTCCATGGCCAAACTGGCCGAATCGCGCGATCCGGAGACCGGTGCTCATTTGGAGCGGATGCGTGCCTATTCGCGTTTGCTGGCCGAACATCTCTCGGAGACCGCCAAATTCGGCGATGTGATCAATGCGGACTACATTCGCACCCTATACCTGACCAGCCCCTTGCATGACATTGGCAAGGTCGGCATCCCGGACCAGGTGCTCCTTAAGCCTGGACGCCTCAACGAGTTTGAATTCCATGTCATGCAGCAACATACGGTGATTGGCGGAGCCACGCTGGACGCCGCGTTGCAGGCGCATCCGACGGCCGAGTTCCTGCGATTCGCCCGTGATATTGCCATGAGCCACCACGAGCGATTTGATGGCGAAGGATACCCGAATCGTCTGTCCGGCGAGCAGATTCCGCTCTGTGGTCGCATCGTTGCCGTGGCCGACGTCTACGACGCGTTGACCACCCGCCGCGTGTACAAGCCTGCCTATTCACACGATGTGGCACGTTCCATCATTCTGTCCGGACGTGGCACGCAATTCGATCCCGATATCGTGGACGCCTTCCTCAAGCGAGAAGCGGATTTCGTGGAAATCCATCATCAATTGGAGCGGGTCAGCGACCACGACACCACTTGGGTCATGCCGAGGGCTTACTCGGTACCGGAGCCGGCCGCCGAGATCCCCAGCCATGATTCCAGTACCAGCGACACAGTGGTGATTGCTTGAGTCGCTGAGACGCCGCTTGGCGTACCGGTACGGCAGCAGGATCCTTGGGGCTGTCTCCCCACCGACATCGGGTCGGGGGGGAGACTACGTTGAACATCGCGAATCCATCGTCGTCGGTTCAGTCCGCCGAACTTGGCATCGTGTCGAACCCCGAGACCGGCTGTTGCTGATCGACGTGTGCCGTATCCACACGAAGGAGCGACGTCCGGGACATGTCCGCCACAAAATTCATGATGGTGCCGGTTTCGTCTCGAGTCATCTTCAGCGATGGTCCGTCCACGCCCGCTTGCACCAACAGGTCGCGGCATTCCTCTTCCGTGCGCTGCAGGAAGTGCCAATCAACCAACCATTGATAGTCTGTCTTGTCGTAGCGTCGCATGTCCTTAAAGGCAACGTACAGGGTTCCCGTCTCGGTGAGCAATTGACGCAGACCACTCATCATCGGCACCAGGTAGCGATCGGGGATGTAGTCGAACAGGCCGATGCTGTAGACGACGTCGAATGTCCCATGCTGTTCCTGGAACGGCGCCGGCGTGGCCAGTCGCAATGCGTTGTACCGCACGCAGCGTATGTCCGTCTGCCCGGTGTCGCGCAGTCCCGCCAGCGACTCGACGTGGGCCAGAGCGGCAGAATCGTAATCGACGCAGGTCACTTGCACGGGCCGATTCGTCGGGAACATATTGCCAACCGCGTGCTCCTGAAACGGGCCGCAGGCCACATTGAGGATCTTGACCGGTCCGGTACGCTGCTGAACCTGTTCGATGAGGAAGTCACGCGCGCAACGCATACGGGCCGGGACCGCACGTCCCAACGCTGTATCGAGAAAATATTGATCCAGATATCCGCCAAGTCCGCCGGCCTGAGGCTGCCTGGAATAGATGGTCAGTAGCATCTCGTAGTCCCCCGGATACCCGCGCGGCTTGGTCTTGGCGTGGTGCATCAACGGGCTCTGGTCGAACCAAGGGGCGATCGTCTCGCGATAACGTTTCCGAACTTCGGCCAGCTGTTCGAGATCGCCGCCGATTTCGGTCTCGAGTTCGAGGCACGCGTGCCCCACGTCGTGAATGGCCTGCACCAGACGATCGTAGTGGGCATCGCGGCATGGCTCAGCGGATCGATCGAGCACGCTTTCCAGGTCACGCAACACTTGCGTGAACGCGGCCGCATCCACTTGAAAAAAACGGTCCACATAATCCGACAACAATCGCACTCCCATCATTCCCCCCCTTAAGAAAATAAAACTAGTGAAAAGTCGCATGCCACCTGGGGCGCTTGTGCCGCTTTCGCGTCGCGAACTAACGAATGTCAACGCAGAGTGGGAAACGCAAAACGGTTCAGCGCGTCCCGAAACTTCGGTCTACACCATCAGGAAGTAGGGCCGAATCGCAGGACATCGTTCGTTGTCGCGGGAAACGTCCAAAGTGTCAATTACTAAGTTGCGAAAGTTTTTGCGAATCTAATTTTCATTGTCCGCAAGGCTGTTAATGCCAGCAAAGTTTCGCGCGACGTGGACCTCGCATGCACATTCGTGGCGGTTGTATCGTTTGCAGGGATTGCAACAGCGTCTGTCACCAATGGTGGTATGTGCGGATTGCGCAAAATTTACTGCATCCCTGGGAGGCCCCGCCAACCTGTGCGGTATATTTGGTGGGGCATCTCTCGCGGCCGGTGTCCCCAAGCACAGGGAAATCTATGTCCAGGACTCCAGCCAATTCAGGTCGAGCGAACGACGCGCCCCCTGGGGACGCGGTGTTGATGTCGTATCGCGATGCTATACGCGCGGCGTTCTCCGAACGATACGAGCTGGCCGAAGGCCCTGTGTGTGTCAGCGCGACGGGACTGGTCGCTCACGGGCGCGATCAGCAAGATGGGCGGGCGGTCTTCATCAAGATTTTGCCCCGCGACGCGCACAGCGCCGGTTTGCATTTGCGATTGGAACATGAAGCCCGCCGCTTGTGCACGGTGGA
>SXHS01000148.1 GCA_005773145.1 Planctomycetaceae bacterium
AATCACTTGGGGGATTGGGGCACGCAATTTGGCATGATCATCTACGGTTACAAACACTTCGTGGATGCGGCGGCGTACGAGCGTCAGCCTGTTGTCGAGCTGGGGCGATTGTATCGTTTGGTGCGGCAGTTGATGGATGTGCAGGAGGCTCAATCGCAGCTACCCGTAGCCGTGGCCAAAGTTGAACAGCTAACGCAGTCCAGCCTGGCAGCGCGCGAGGCAGCGGCCGTCGCGCCGGCCGGCGAGCCCCTGAAGCGCGCGGAGAAGACGGCACGGCTTGCCGCGGACCAACGGCGCTCGGCGGAGGCGGAGCGCGATTCCTGGCAAGCGCGATGTGAGGCTGCGGCGCGGGACGGAGAGTTATCCGCCCGCTTGGCAGCCCATCCGGACGTGGAAACGAGCGTGCTGCGGGAAACCGCCAAGTTGCATGCTGGCGATGCGGACAATCGACGCTTGTGGCAAACCTTCTTGCCCAGTTGTCGCGCCGACATTCAACGGATTTATGATCGGCTGCACGTGACGTTCGATCACGAGTTGGGGGAGAGTTTTTATCACGAACGGTGTGCCCCAGTCCTGGAAGCCCTGCAATCAGCAGGGATGGCCGTCGACAGCCAGGGCGCGTTATGCGTGTTCTTGGACGGCTTTGAGACCCCCATGATCGTACGGAAACGCGATGGAGCCTACCTGTACGCCACGACCGACTTGGCGACCTTACAGTATCGCGTGGAGACTTGGCAGCCCGCTGCAATCCTGTATGTCGTCGACTTTCGGCAGTCGGAGCACTTTGCCAAGTTGTTCGCGGCCGTTCGGCAGTGGGGGTACACCCAGATCGATCTGCGGCACATCAGCTTTGGAACCGTGTTGGGAAAGGATGGCCGACCTTATAAGACTCGCTCGGGCGATACGGTGGGGCTGGATGGGCTGCTCGACGAGGCGGTCCATAAGGCCCATGAGGTGGTCAGCCAGAATGACGATGGCAAACCGGATGGCCCCGAGTTGTCGGCCGAGCAACGCCAGCACATTGCGCAAGTGATCGGCATGGCCGCGTTGAAGTATGCCGACTTGTCCCAGAATCGGACCAGCGACTATGAATATAGTCCTGAGAAGATGTTGTCGCTGCAAGGAAATACCGCCACCTACATGCAGTATTCCTTCGCGCGCGTGCATGGCATCTTTGCGAAGGGGAATATCGATCCCCAAGTGCTGCGGCAGCGGCCGGAGTGCCTACACCTGACATCTCCTGCGGAACGTAGCCTCGGGCTGGCCTTGCTGCGGTTCGCCGAGGCCCTTGACGACGCGTTGTCCGATTATCGTCCGAATCAGCTGACGCAATATCTGTTCGACCTGGCCAAGCGTTTTTCGACGTTTTTCGAGGAGTGCCCCGTGCTGCGAGCGGATACGCCGGCGGAGCGTGACAGTCGCTTGATGCTCTGCGACCTCACGGCCCGCACGATCCAGCAGGGACTGGAGCTGTTGGGTATTCAAGTGGTGCAAAAGATGTGATCGAAACGGGCGACTACTCGCGTGGAGGGCCTGCGGGGGCCATGCACTCATAGCGGCCGAAGATCATGCGACCGGCGCTGGTTTGCAGAACGCTGGTCACGGCGATCCGCACCATTTGTTGCAAGTGGGGGCGTCCTCCTTCCACGACGACCATCGTGCCGTCGTCTAGGTAGCCAACCCCCTGGCCGTCTCCTTCTCCCTGTTTCACGAGGCGGACGTCCAACGTTTCTCCCGGCAGGTGGATCGGCTTAAGGGCGTTGGCCAAATCATTAAGATTCACAACCTGCACGTTGTGCAATTGGGCTACCTTGCTGAGATTGTAGTCGCCGGTCACCAACTTGCCGTCCAACTGTTTGGTCAGCAACACCAATCGCATGTCGACGGATTGCGTTTCCATGTCCGGGGACTGCTGATCGTAGATCCGCAAGTCGATGTCCTTGTTGTTGCGGAGTCGGTTCAAAATATCCAGGCCGCGGCGACCGCGACTACGCCGTAGTCGATCACTACTGTCGGCGATCCCTTGCAGCTCGCTGAGCACGAAGCGGGGCATTACCAAGGGGCTGTCGATGATCGACGTCTCCACGACGTCCGCGACGCGCCCATCGATAATCACACTGGTATCGAGCACAAACGGTTTCAGGCCCTTGACTTGTTTCGCGAACTCCACATAGGGAATGATGAAGCGAAAGTCATCTTTGGTTTGCAAGAGTACGCTGATGCACGTGTAGCATAGGACCAAGCCCAGTACCAATTGCACGACATGTTGAATTTGCGGGCTTTCCACCACCGGGTTCACCGCGACACCGGCAATGTACGTCAGGAACAAACCCACGATCAGGCCGAAGTAGATGGCCGAGATGGTATCCACCCGCTTCTTCCGCATGCGCATGTCAATCGTGATCACGCCGGCCGCGGCTGCCAGGATGGTCAGGAATACGACCCAGGGGAGCCAGGTGGGTTCCCGCGGTAGCAGGTTCATATTGATGATGGTCACGGCCACACCGGCCGCAACCAGCACGAACAAGCATCTCAGTAGTAAGAGCGCCATCTTGCCCCACCCTTCTTGGACCAAATAAAGGACTCGGTCGTTGGAATTCGCCCTGTGGCCTCGCTATTGTCGGCCGCAGATTCATCAACCGCCACGGGCCTGATCGCCATCACTCAGGCCTGCCGCCGGATCAACCGATGTCGCCGATATTGTTGCTGAAAAAATCGATCCGTCATTCCGGCTAAGTACTCCCCGACGACCGGACGCAGGCCCCGCTCGCGGGCACGTTGCTGAAATTGCGGCGGCAACCACTCCGGATGGCTTCCGAAACAGTCGAACATCCACAGCATCTGATTACGTACTCGTTTGCGAATGGCCCGCAGTCGATCATGCCGATAGACGCGCTCACGCAAGAAGCTCTCCAGCCCCACTTTCTCCTGAAGGAGCGCGGGGCCCAAACCGATCAACACGCCCTTCTGTCTCGCCTCGGCGGCGCTACCGCAGCCGGCGGCGTTCAGTCGGGCCGACGAGCACGACACCAAATCGCCCACTTGATACTCGATCAGGGAATGCACGAGCGTCTTGCGCATCATGCCAGCGTCCGAACCGGTCGCGACCGGTCGCAACAGGGCGATCAAGCCATCCACCATCGGCACCTGGGACAACTCGTCAAACGGCACCATTGACAACTTCAGCGCATCATCCAGGTCATGGGCATTGTAGGTCATGCTGTCCGCCGCTTCAACGACCTGTACTTCCAGCAGGGGCGCGGGGCCCGCTCCTCCCTTCTCCACCCGCGTCGATTGCCCTTCCAGCAATTCGAGCGACAGGTTCAAGCCTGGGAACTGCGGATAGCGCTGCTCCAGATCCTCCACTAAGGTCAAGGCGAACCGATTGTGCGAGAACCCGCCGTGGTCCACCAGGCATTCGTGGAGTACCTGCTCGCCGGTGTGCCCGTAGGGGGGGTGACCAATATCGTGCAGCAGTGCCAAGGCCTCGATCAAATCTTCGTTCAACCGTAGAGCGCGACCGATGGTGCGCGCGATGGAGGCCACCTCCATGCTGTGCGTGAGCCGCGTGCGGTGATAGTCTCCCATCTCACCGGTAAAGACCTGCATTTTGCCACTTAATCGGCGAAAGGCTGAACTGTGAACGATTCGATCTCGGTCGCGTTGAAAGGGACCACGGTACGGGTGAGGCGGTTCCGCATGGCGGCGGCCTTGCGAATCGCGACTGAGCATGGCATAGGGGGCCAGGATACTCGACTCCCGTTCGTCAATGGATGGCCCAATGATGCGCGCTTTTTCCAACATTTCGTAACCTCATGGTCGGGGCATCGGCTTGCTGCGAGCCGGTTCCCTTGCTACTTTAGCGGGTCGGCCGGGTGTCCGGGACCCACGTGTGACGCACCAGCCGTGATTGGGGATCGGGTATCCCGCAATGGCGACGGTTCTTACAAATCTCACAGCTACCGATCCCCCGGCTGCCGCAGGCGTGATCCGCGTCCGTGGTGCCCGCACCCACAACCTGCGTGATGTGGATCTGGACATCCCGCGCGGTCGATTGGTCGTGTTGACGGGCAAAAGCGGCTCGGGCAAGAGTTCTTTGGCGTTCAATACGCTCCACGCCGAAGGGCAACGGCAGTACATCGAAAGCCTATCGGTGTATGCACGCCAATTTCTGCATCAGTTGCAACGGCCGGATGTGGATGCGGTTGGTGGTCTCCAACCAACCCTCTGCATCGATCAACAGGCGGGCCAGCATAGTCCACGCAGTACGGTCGGTACCATCACGGAAATCTACGACTACTTGCGGCTATTCATGGCCCGCTTGGGGCAACCGAGTTGTATCGAATGCGGCACCGTCATCTGCCAGCAGGCACCGGAGCGAATTCAGCAAAGGGTGATGCAGCTCCCCGAGGGGACGCGGGTGATGGTCATGGCGCCGCTTGTCCGAGAGCAACGCGGCGCACACGAAGAATCCATCCAGCAAATTCGCCAGGCCGGATTGGTTCGCGCGCGAGTGGATGGCCTGGTCTACGATCTCGATCAGATCCCACCCCTAGCACCACGCAAGACGCACGATATCGACGCGGTGATGGATCGTATCGTGGTCCGCGATGGGGGTGGGACGCGAGTTGCCGAGGCGATTCAGGCGGCCAGCCAATGGGGGGACGAACGCAATGCGAGTGGAGCCGTTGCCATTGCCTACGCCCTGCCCGCAGACGGTTCCGCCGCTGCGGTGTGGCAGGACGAGATCTACAGCACACGGCCCACGTGTCCCCGTTGTCACGCTCAGTACGCGGAACTGGAGCCGCGATCGTTTAGCTTCAACAGCGCCTACGGCGCGTGCCCAACGTGCGAAGGGCTGGGCCGACCGCCGGATGATGAAACGGGGCTGGTCTGCTCGGCGTGCGCCGGCACGCGTTTGCGCCCCGAATCCCGCAGCGTGCGCTTGGGTGGACGGGCGGTTCACGAAATCACCGCGCAGCCAATCCACGAATTGCCGCCGTTTTTTCAATCACTGGTCTTCGAAGATTGGCAGCAGCCAGTCGCCGCGCCGCTCATTCGAGATATTTGCCATCGTCTGCAGTTTCTATTACAAGTTGGTGTCGGGTATCTCACGCTCGATCGTGCTGCCGATACCCTCAGCGGCGGCGAGTTGCAACGCGTTCGACTAGCCACCAGCATTGGCTCGGGACTGGTCGGCGTTTGCTATATCCTGGACGAACCGTCGATCGGTCTGCATCCGCGGGACAACGAGACACTGATTGCGGCCCTGCGTCGTCTCCAACAGCAAGGCAATTCGGTACTGGTCGTCGAACACGACGATGCCATCATGCGTTGCGCGGATTGGCTGATCGATATGGGACCGGGGGCCGGCGCGCAGGGGGGGCTGGTCGTAGCGCAGGGGACGCCGGCAGCCCTACAAGCCAACGCCGAATCACTGACCGGGCAGTACTTGAGCGGACGCTGTCAGATCTCAGTCCCCACCCAGCGTCGGGAAACGACCAAGGCCCGGGCCTTGCGACTGGAAGGAGTTACGACCCACAACCTGCAGGAGGTGTCGGTCGTCATTCCCCTCGACGTACTCGTCGCGGTTACGGGGGTAAGTGGTTCGGGAAAAAGTTCGCTGATCCATGAGACGCTGATTCCGGGGTTGCGCCGGCGATTGGGTGCGGAGGACGCCCGTTCGGGGCCCCACCGGAGCTTGCGCGGCGTCTCGATGCTGGAACGTGTGGTCTGGATCGACCAGTCTCCCGTGGGTCGGTCTCCACGCAGCAACGCGGCCACGTACTCGGGCCTGTTCGACGAAATCCGCAAGATATTCGCCGCCACTCGCAGCGCCAAGCAACGTGGCTATGGTGTCGGTCGCTTTAGCTTCAACAACAAGGAAGGACGTTGCGAGGCCTGTCAGGGACAGGGATCGCAAAAAGTCGCCATGGGGTTCCTCCCGGATTTGTACGTGACCTGCGAGGCCTGTCAGGGTGCGCAGTTCAATCGACAAACGCTGCAAGTTCGCTATCGCGACCGTACGATCGCGGAAGTATTGGCTATGCGAGTGGACGACGCGTTAGAGTTTCTGGAAAATTTTCCACCTGCGGAGCGTATGCTGGCGTGTTTTCAGCAGATCGGATTGGGATACTTGCCGTTGGGCCAGTCGGCGACCACACTATCTGGCGGCGAAGCCCAGCGAGTCCGCTTGGCGACCGAGCTGGGCCGCGCGGACACGGGGCACACGTTGTACGTGCTCGATGAACCGACGACCGGATTGCACGTCGATGACGTGCGACGTCTCCTCGATGTGTTGCAGGGACTGGTCGACAAGGGCAATTCCGTGTTGGTGATCGAACATCATCTGGATGTCATCAAATGCGCCGATTGGGTCATCGATCTTGGGCCTGAAGGCGGGGCGGGCGGGGGACGAATCGTCGCGGAGGGGACTCCGGAGGCGATCGCCCGTTGCCCAGAAAGTCACACCGGCCGTTACTTGAGTCCATTACTCACCGGCTGCCGACGGTCGCCTGCCGTTGGAGAAGCCGATTCGTGAGCTAGCACCGACTACGTTCCCTACCCAACGGTCGCTTTGCTGTCTTGGTCATGCCGGTGTCCATCAATGCGTGACCGGGTTCGATTCGACCTTGGGAACGGGTCGCGAGCTTGTTATACTCCCGCTCCCCCCGAGCGGTCCGGGAACGCCAGCGTGAGTCGGTTGTCGCCGCGCGGCCACGGGATTCCTACAGCTAGTACGATCGAGACGATGCAAAACTTTCTGCGAGCATTGCGGCTGGCGTGTCGCTACCAACTGTTGTTGGCGGGGGCCTTCGGGTGTTCTTTGGCCATTGCCTTTTTTTGGGGTGCTAACATCGGCACGATGTATCCCGTGCTGGAGGTCACAC
The DNA here is from genome assembly GCA_005773145.1 of Planctomycetaceae bacterium. GTDB lineage: Bacteria > Planctomycetota > Planctomycetia > Pirellulales > Pirellulaceae > SXHS01. The sequence goes on from SXHS01000148.1 coordinate 6,891, forward strand.
TCAAAGGCCGCTCCCTACAACGTTGGGCCGAGGATGAGATCGTCCAATCCGAGCAACGGGCGGAGTCCTTAACGCGGCAGTTGGGGGTATCGACTTCAATCGAGGCCGCGAGCGCGGAGGCCGGTCGGTCGGCAACCGCGGCGGAGCGTGAAGTGCTGGAGTATCAACTGAGAGCGGAGAGTTTTTGGCGGGACACGATACGCTGGCTGCAGCCATGGTTGATTCGCTACCTGCCGAACGATCCGTTTCGGACCGTGGTGGTGATTTCCCTGGTATTGTTCGTGGCCACGTTACTCAAGTGTGCCCTGTTGTATGCCGACTCCATGTTGGTCTCGCGGCTGGTGCAGCTACTCGCGTTTGATCTGCGGAAGCAATTCTTTGACCATGCGCTACGTCTGGATATGCGGTCCTTGGGGACGGAGCGAGTCAGTGGTTTGATGAGTCGATTTAATGTGGATCTTGGTTTTCTTTCCAATGGCACATCGGCCCTATTCGGATCCGGCATCCGTGAACCCTTGAAAATGGTGGCCTGCTTTGCCGGGGCCTCGTTTTTTTGCTGGCGATTATTGCTGTTCTCTTTGATTCTGACACCATTGGCCGCGTGGCCGATTCATCGTCTGACCGGTTCCATCAAGCGTGCCAACCGGCGGGCCATGGAACAATCCTCACGGCTGTTTGGCGTGTTGTCGGAAACGTTTAATGGCATGCAGGCGGTCCAGGCGTATGGCATGGAGTCGTATGAACGGTTGCGATTCTATCGCGTGGCCCGCGAGGCCTTGCAAAAGGCCATGCGGATTGTTTTTTACAGTTCCTTGACCAAGCCGGTAAACGAAATGTTGGGGTTTTCCGTGATTGGCTTGGCGTTTGTGGCCGGTGCCTATCTGGTGCTCAACCAAGAAACGCATCTGTTGGGCGTCCGCATGTGCAGTCGTCCGATGAGTTTGTCCTCCCTATTGGTGTTTTATGCGTTCCTGATTGGAGCGGTCGATCCCGCGCGAAAATTGTCGGGGTTGTATAGCACGATTCTGGGAGGAGCGGCTGCTGCGGACCGCATTTATTCACTGCTCGATCAGCCTTCAAGGATTTCCGATCCACCGATGGCCCGCCCCGTCGCTGGTCCGATTCAACGGTTAGTCTTCGATCACGTTTCCTTTCGATATGCCGATGATCAACCCGTACTGCGCGATATACAGTTGGAGATCCAACGTGGAGATACTGTGGCGATTGTCGGCGGCAATGGCTGTGGCAAGACGACACTCGTCAACTTCATTCCCCGCTTCCTGGATCCGCTCGAGGGGGCCGTGCGACTGGATGGCGTGGATTTGCGCGAGTTGTCCCTGCGCCAATTGCGCGGCCGGATCGCCATGGTGACGCAACATACGATGCTGTTCGACGATACCGTGATGAATAACATACGCTACGGGTCGCCAAACGCCTCCGATGAGGAAGTGGCCGAGGCCGCTCGGCAGGCCAACGCCCATCACTTTATCGAACAGGACTTGGAGTCCGGCTACCAGACCATCGTCGGCCCGGCCGGCAACCGCCTCTCAGGGGGCCAACGGCAACGCATCAGCTTGGCTCGCGCCATGTTGCGAGATCCCGAAATCTTGATTTTGGACGAGGCCACCAGTCAGATCGACTTAAAGAGTGAACAACTCATCCACGAAGCGCTCGCCACCTTTCTGCAATCGCGCACGGCAGTCATCATCACCCACCGACTGTCGACGCTGACACTGGCCAATCGCATCGTGGTGATGGACGCCGGCCAAATCGTGGATAGCGGCACCCACCACCAGCTCATGGCACGCTGCCCTCTCTACCAGAGATTGCACCAAATCGAGCTGCGAGAGTGTGCCTAAGTTCGGGTTTTGCAGATTTAGGGCACTATATTGAAGTTGGCCAAAAGCGGCTTTCTGGGTAAAAAACAGGGAAACCTAACAACGTTTCCTGTTGGCCACCTTCGCGGGATTTTCGTGGAAAACCAATTCAATTCAGTGCGCCCGCAACCCATACTTGGGAAAAATATGGGCCAAACGCTCACCAACTTCGCTTCCCTTGTTGGATAGGTCATACGGCATCACAAAAATGGTGCCCTAAATCTGCAAAACCCGAACTAGGTTCGGTCCGTGGCTGGCAAGTGCTGACGAAAGAAGGCACTCCAGTTACCGTGAAAGATCATGGCAATCTGTTCATCGGTGTAGCCACGCCCCGCGAGAATCGCGTCCAACTTCTGTAAATCACGAATGGAATCCAGGCCCACGGGCGTTTGCTCGGTGCCAAAACCACCATCCAAATCGGATCCAATGGCCACGTGCTGCGTGTTTCCCGCCAACTGGCAGATGTGGTCGATGTGATCGGCCAGAGCCTCGATGCGGACCACCTCGCGTTTGGTCTCTCCTCGGACATATCCCGGAACCAGCATCCAGGCATCGCAAGCGACTCCCACGACACCGGATCGGGCGATGATCCGGCGCATTTGTTCGTCCGTAAATTGGCGCGCGTCGGGGACGAGCGCTCGGCAGTTGCTGTGGCTGGCCAGCAGTGGACCGCCGAAATGGTCGAGCGCTTCGAAAAAGCTGAGATCCGACAGGTGGGTCACATCGAGGATCATCCCCACGCGGTCGAATTCGGCTAACATCCGCCGTCCGGCGGGGGTCAACGGACCGTCATCGCCCGTCCCCACGGCATAGGCACTGCGGCCGTAGTGGACCAGGCTCGCGCAACGCAGGCCTTCGTCAAACCATAGGCCGACCTGCTCGGGATTGACGATGGAATCGGCCCCCTCCATGGCGACGATCACCCCCACGGGGAGTTCTAGCCGCTCGGCGTCCGTGCTCCGCTCCCATTGCTGCCAATGTGCATTGAAGCCGTCCGCCGATCGGATCAGCCGCAGCTGTCCTTCTCGCTCCAGCTGCCGATAGTACGCCAACTGGCCCTGCGCAAAGCCGAACGCGGCCGCATGGCTCGGATGGTCGAGCGTGCTGGCCGCCAACGCTTGGTAGCCCACTTGGTAGGGCACCCGACCCATCAAGGTTCCCAACACAACGGCGAGACCGCCTCGACGCAATTCCGGTAGGCTGACGGTGGCGTTTCCGCGGTAGGGGACATCGGTTTGCCCCGCTTCTTTCCGATTAATCTCTGCCAACGGTAGTGTGATGTCCCGTTTCCACGACAGGGCGTTCCACGCCAGGTCCAGGTGTGTGTCAATCATCAGTTTCATGGGAGTCAGGATTCCATGAGAGGTTTTTTTATTTCAGCCCCTGTTATAATACCGGTGGCTGCGGCACGCGACCGGGGGTTGAACGGGTCGCGTACGTTTTTTCTTTCCTGTTCCCGGTGGGAGGCGATCCATGATGCCAAGCCGAATGCACGTTGGTTTCGCGTGTCTGTTGCTGGTGACGGCAATTTTTCCCGTCGCCTCCCGTGCTTCGGCCGACGAGGGTGCGAAGGCCGCCTTGAATCGTCGCGATACATTGGAACCGATGGTCGCGCGGGGTGTGGCCTATTTGACCGAGCGAGGCCAGCTGCCGGATGGCTCCTTTAGTCCCCATCTGGGGCCCGCCGTAACCGCGTTGGCCACGACCGCCCTGCTGCAGCAAGGCCGCGCGGCGGACGACCCCGCAGTCGCCCGCAGTCTGGCCTACTTGCAGGGTTTCGTGCGGGAGGACGGCGGCATCTACGCCGAAGACAGTTTCTACCGCAGCTATGAAACGGCTCTGGCAATCCAATGTTTCTCGGCCGCCAATCAGGATGGACGGTATCGAGACCTATTGCAAAAGGCCCATAACTACGCCGTGCAATTGCAGTGGGATGAAGGGGAGGGGCACGATCGGTCCCATCCGGCTTATGGAGGGTACGGCTACGGGAAGCATAAGCGGGCAGACCTGTCCAATACGTCGATGATGTTGGATGCCCTGAAACTGATGGACAGTGGGGGAAATCATGAGGCCATACAGCGGGCAATGATCTTTGTGTCACGTTGCCAAAATCTGCCGAGTGACCAAAATCGTACACCGTTTGCCAATAAGAATGCTGACGGTGGGTTTTACTACACGCCCGATGCCGGCGGGTTCAGCCAGGCGGGCACAACCGACGAAGGGGGGCTGCGCAGCTACGCATCCATGACCTACGCCGGACTGAAGAGCATGATTTATGCGGGGGTCGGCCCCGATGACCCCCGCGTCAAAGCAGCCCTCAACTGGATTCAGCAGCACTA
>SXHS01000149.1 GCA_005773145.1 Planctomycetaceae bacterium
CGCTGGATGCTCCCGATTCGCCTAACGTCCCAAAGGCTGAACGGGGCATCATAGAAAAATAAGAACATGGTAGTGGCATGACAGGCCATGATTACCCTAATTCGTGGAGATCGCATGGCTTTTGATTCGGCGCAACAACGAAAAATTTTTGGTCAGTTCGCCACGGGCGTAACGGTGGCCAGCACGCGTGTGGGGGATGAGAGCTGGGGCATGACGGCCAACGCGGTCACTTCATTGTCGCTCGATCCGCCACTGGTATTGTTGGCCGTGGTTCGCGGCACGCAGTCGCATACCTGGTTCTGCGAAGGTCGGTGCTTTGCTCTGAGTATCCTGGCAGCCGATCAAGAGGCACTGTCGAATCGATTCGCCGGCAAGGGGCCCAAGGATTTTTCGGGGCTGTCGACCACAACGGCCGTGACGGGGGCCCCCATTTTGTCCGAGGCCTTGGCTTGGGTCGATTGCCAATTGGAATCGGTCCTGCCGGGCGGCGACCACGATATCCTGGTGGGGCGGATCGTGGCTGGCGATTCGCGTGATGGAGAACCACTGCTATACTACGGCGGCAAGTACCGACGCGTGGCGCCGTTGGACTTAAACCCCTGAAGCATTTTTTTCACGTTGGCATACCGGCATTTGGCTTGCTCGAAGCGTTGCGTCGGTTCGGCGCGCGGCCTTGGCCGTGCACCGCTGCGTGACCGCGCGGCGGCCTGTGCCCGCCTTTCCCCAATTCACCGAGGACAATCCTATGACCGCCATGACCATGCCCAAGTGCAAGACCGACTGTACTCGGCTCGTTCGTCTGTCGTCGGGTGCCATGCTTCACGGCATGGTAAAAATCGTGTTGGCATGCTGCGTTCTGGCAACGGTGGCTACAGCCCAGGGAGAGGATTTCGTTACCTTCGAGACGCGTCAATTGGACGGAAAGTTTCGCAGTGAAGGCGTATCCGTGGGGGATTTTAATGCGGACGGCAAGATGGACATCGCCGCAGGAAGTGCGTGGTATGCGGCTCCCGATTGGACCATGCATCCGATCGCGGACGCGGTGGAGGAGTTCGATCCACACGCCTATAGCAACTCATTTGTGAATGTGTCCAGCGACGTAGACGGCGACGGGGCGCGCGACGTGATTGTCGTTGGATTTCCGGGCAAGGAGACCTGGTGGTGGAAGAATCCCGGTAAAGGCGAAGGACGATGGCGGCGTAACCTATGCACGGAAGTTAGCAACAACGAAAGTCCGACATTTTGCGACGTTAACGGGGATGGCCGACGGGAGCTATTGTTGGGGACGCGGGAAGCTGCGGATGGCGCCGACAAGCCGCGCGAGGGCATGGCACTGCTCAATCCGACCACCGACCCGTTTCTGCCTTGGAAGGTCCGCATCATAGCCGGGCCCGCGGATCCCGCCGCCGAGGTTTTTGGGCATGGTTTGGGGATCGGTGACATCAATCGGGACGGACGGACCGATATCCTGGTTACCAGCGGCTGGTGGGAACAACCAGCCGGAGATAACGGCCACATGGCCTGGAGCTTTCATCGGGCTCCCTTTGGCGAAGCGTGTGCCCAAATGCACGTCTTTGATTTTGACGGTGATGGTGACAACGATGTGGTCAGTAGCAGTGCCCATCAAGTTGGCATTTGGTGGCACGAGCAAACAGCCGATGGCTGGCAAACGCACACGATTAGTACGCTGTTTTCGCAAACCCATGCGCTCGAGCTCGCGGACATCAATGGCGATGGTCTACCCGATCTGGTCACGGGCAAACGCTGGTGGGCCCATGGCCCGAAGGGGGATGTTGATCCCAGTGCGCCGGCTGTCGTGTATTGGTTTGAGTTGACGCGACGCGATGGCAAGCCCGTTTGGTTGCCCCATCTCATCCATGACAACAGTGGAGTTGGCACGCAGTTCGAGGTGGCGGATATCAACGCCGACGGATTGTTGGATATCGCGGTATCCAATAAAAAAGGAGTCTTCTACCACCGGCAAGTCCGAAACACGGTCGCCGCCACGAGAAAGTAATGGATCTTCTGGTGCGATGGATCGCCATCGGGAAGGCTGAATTTACGCGTCGCTTTGATCTTCTCTCTCGCCCGCATTCCTGGCAGAATACGCGACGCCGATTGACGCCACTGAATGCATGAGACTGCTAGCATGTCCACTCTGGCCCTTCAGAACGTCCCCGACCTTCAGCCGCTCGTACCCTCCGGGTTGATGGAGCGAGTCAAGCACTGGCTGGTTTATATGGCAGGCCGCGGCATCATCTGCTTTTTGCAGACGTTGTCGCCCGAGTCGTGCCAGACCGTCGCTCATATACTGGCTTTCGTGATGTGCCGCGTCTTGCGTGTTCGTCACGACGTCGTGGATGAGAATCTACGTCACGCACTTCCGCAGCTGTCGGCGGACCAGCGTGTGCAGCTGGAACAGCGGATGTGGGCGCATCTGGTCATGTTGACGTACGAGATATCCATGGCCCCCCGCGTGATTCATAATACGAATTGGCGTCGATACATCCACATCCCCGGCAAGGAAATACTTGTACAGGCCTTGCTATCACCACGTCCCTTGGTGGCCGTGGCTGGGCACTTCGGCAATTTTGAGGTGGCCGGTTATCTGTCGGGTTTATTGGGATTTCCGACGTTCACAGTAGCACGCCCGATCGACAATCCCCATTTGCATCGATTCATCGACCGACAGCGTCGGGCTACGGGCCAATACATCCTGCCAAACCAGGGGATTGCCGAATACGCCAAACGCGTTCTTGAGGCGGGCGAGGTGCTTGCCCTGTTGGGGGACCACTACGCCGGTCGCAAGGGATGCTGGGTGACTTTTTTCGGCAGACCGGCATCGTGCCACAAGGCGGTCGCCCTGTTTTCTTTGGCATCACAGTGCCCTTTGCTGGTATTGTACGCCCGCCGGCTCGGCCGTCCCTTGCAATTCGAGCTGAGTTTCGCGGGGATTACAGACCCGTTGACCCCAGGAAATCGCTTGACGACCGTCCCCGAGCTGACACAATGGTACAATCGTTTGTTGGAGCAGGTGATCCGCCGAGATCCCGACCAATATTGGTGGCTGCACCGCCGTTGGAAGGATCCGCGCCGCCAGAAAAACGATCATGCCCCGACTGAAGGAAGCAGCAGGACGTTGCGTATGGACCCCGATCCGGTCGGTATTCCCAATCCCCACACCCCCACAGCGACATCCAGCCTTGATTCAGTATCGTCCGTTTCGCAATTGTGATCCGCCGGCAATAGCCCAGATCTGGTGCTCGCAGCCTGCTTGCCGTGGCTTGGCTCGTCCGGTCTCCGCTGCCATGTTGGAGCAATTGGTTTTTTCGCGGATGTATTTCGATCCCGAAGGATTGATACTCGCCGAGGCCGATGGTCAGCCCGTGGGTTTCGTGCATGCCGGGTTTGGCCCAACCGACGACGGCTCCGAGTTGTCAACGGAAATGGGTGTAACCTGCATGTTGCAGGTGGTTCGTCATGAGTCTCGGCAGCAGATCGAGGACGAATTGTTGGCCCGCAGCGAAGCCTATCTGCGCGAACGGGGGGCGCGAATTTTGTACGGCGGTGAGGTCTACCCGCTGAACCCCTTCTATCTCGGTCTGTATGGCGGCAGCGAGTTGCCAGGTGTTCTGGAGTCCCACGCGAGCTTGTCCGAACTGTTTCGCAGGTCATCGTACCGCGAAATCGACTCGTGCGATGTGTTTCAAATCGCGTTGGACGGTTTTCGCGTGCCGATCAGCCGCAAGCTCATGTTGGCGCGACGACAGTATCTGGTCGAAGCCACCTATGAGCCGGCTCCGCGCACATGGTGGCAAGCGTGTACGACTCCCGCGTCAGAAAGCGTTCGATTCCAAGTTCGTCCGCGCGACAGCGATCAAGCCTGCGGTGACGTCACATTTTGGGAAATCGAGCCGCTCGGCACCAGCTGGGGCGTGACCTCGGTGGGTATGGTGCGTTTGCAGATCGACGAATCACGCCGCCGCCAGGGCTTGGCGACGATGCTCTTGGACGAAGCGTTACGGCAGTTGGTGGATTCGGGTGTGGAGCGGGTTGAGGTCCAGACGATGCGTCACAATGAAGCGGCCCGGGCGCTGTATCAGAATCTGGGTTTCTTGCAGGTGGATCGGGGTTTGGTGTTCCGCAAGGAATAGGGGTGGGCTTCCTGCCCGCTGGTGAGGGCTTGTGATGATGCCCACAGGCTGGAAGCCTATGCCACTGTTTGTCGCGTGGCCAGAATTGCGTCCAGCTCAACCTTAAGTCGGCTCAAGACCTCATCGTAGGTAAAGGCGCCGATCGTTTCTGGGCCACGTTTCAAGTTGACATGGTTGGGGCCACACCACAGCCCCAAGTCGGCGTCGTCGGTTTCGCCAGGTCCATTGACTCGACATCCCATCACGGCAATGGTGATGGCGTAATCCCGCGCGTACTGGGTGATTTCTTTCACCTGTGCCGCCAGCTCAATGAAGGCCGTGTTTTCCACGCGTGAGCAACTCGGGCAAGCAATCACATTGAGCGTCTGGAGTCCATAATCGACCACACTCCGCACGCGGCCGGCGGCAATATCGGCCAGAATCTGTTGGGCTGCCGTGATTTCCTCCGTCTTGCGTTCATTGGGAACGGTCAGCGATACGCGAACCGTATCACCGATGCCGCGACTGACCAATTGCTCAAAGGCGATGCGTGTCTTAATGATCCCATCGGGGGGCAACCCAGCCTCGGTCACACCCAAGTGCAGAGGCACGTCCGGCCTCTGCTCCGCGAACCGTCGATTGATTTCGATGACCTTCCGCGGATCGGAATCTTTGAGCGACACGCAATATCGCAAGAATCCAATCTGATCGAGAAACTCGCAGTGTTCCCAGGCGCTCTCGAGCATCGGGCTGATCGAATCGTCGTGGGCATAGCGGTCTTTCTTGTCGGGATCGACGCTGCCGCAGTTGACGCCCACGCGCAACGCGCAGTCGTGTTGGCTGGCCACATCGGCCAGATAGCGCACCTTATCCTGCCAGGGGCGTTGTCGCTCATGGTGATACAGATGTCCCGGGTTGTAACGCAGCGTGTCGACATGCGGTGCAACCCGTTCGGCCATGCGGTAATTTTCCTGCAGGTCAACGGCCAGGTTGGCGCTGGTGGCAGCGCGGATTTCCACCATGGCTGCAGCGTCCGTTGGGCTATCCACGGCAATCCGCACGACTCCGGCACCGGCTTCGGCCAGGGCATTCACGAGAGCTGCGGTTGCAACCACGTCGCTGGTCGGAGTCGCGGTCATACTCTGAATGACGATCGGATGCCCACCCCCAATGGTGGTCGTCCCGATCCGTACGGCGCGCGTCGGAGTTCGCGGCAACTCAATTTGGTCCGCCATCGTCAATCTCGACTCCTAACCTCGGGTTGTGCCCGGCGAACGGTCCGCCATGGTGATGGAAGCCACATGGTTCCGGCCGTGTCTCGGGGGAGGTCACGTCTGCCACCATTGTTTCGGAAAATGGCATGCGCGACAATGTCGCTATGAATTCCAAGAACCCACCGCCGTGGCAGCCGGAGGACGCCGGCCCCCTGCCGCTGAGCTCGGGGGGTGAAAAATCCCCGTACTCGCCTCAATTGCACGTCGTGCTCTGCCAGCCGGAGATCCCGCAGAATACGGGGAACATCGGCCGAACGTGCCTGGCGGTGGGCGCCAAGCTCTGGCTGGTGCGACCGCTCGGATTTCGGATCGACGAACATCACCTCGCCCGGGCTGGCATGGACTATTGGCCGCAGCTGCAATGGCAGGCAGTGGACAGTTGGGATACCTTGGCAGGCGAGTTGGACCTGCACAGCGCCTGGTACTTTACCAAAACGGCAAGCCGGGCTGTTTGGGATGCATCCTTTGCCGTGAATGACGTGTTGGTGTTTGGAAGTGAGTCGGCCGGATTGCCCCCGTCGTTGCTGGCCGCCAATAGGGATCGCGCGCTCCTCATTCCGATGCGTGGGGACGCACGCAGTCTGAATTTGGCCTCCTCGGTGGCGGTTGGCGTCTACGAAGCGCGGCGCCAAATGGCGCTGCAGGATCCGATCATAACGCGGTGGGGGCTGGATCCCTGAAACGGCCCGTGGCAAATGGAGTGGACTCGTCTTGGGGCGGGCCCAAACAAAAAAGGCCGTCGCGGCGGGCCGCGACGGCTTTTTTGTGGGCAGGGGAGGCATAGCCTCCGCCCGCGTGGATTGCGCTAGGGGGGGACGGTCGTGTCCCAGGGATCCTAGACCAATTCCTTTTTGCTGCCGATCAGCGTCCGCAAACGTTCCGCCAACAAGGCCGCGTCGAACGGCTTCTTGAACGTCTCGTTGATGCTGGACCGATCGAAGCTCATGGGGCTGCCGTCATCGGGCAGCAGAGCGATGACAATCGTTTCCGAGAAATCGGGATTGCGTCGCAAGTTTTGACAGATCTGCAAGGCTTCGATCTTGCCGATCGAGAAATCCACGATGATGCAATCCGGGTTGAAACCCTCGGCTTGAATGCCCGCCTCGAATCCGCTGGCGGCCACACCGACCTTGAAGGATCGTTCCGGTGGCAATTCTCGCTTCAAATTCTCGATCAACACCTGATCTTGAGCGACGATCAGCACCTTGGCTAAGACCTCTTCTTCCAGGTCTCCCAGGGGCATGCCGTGCTCTTTCAGGAAGCGGATCAGGTATTCGCGGGGAATCCGGCGATCCTGGGATCCGGGAATGCGATAGCCCTTAAGACGGCCCGAGTCAAACCATTTGCTGACCGTGCGCGGGGCCACTTTGCAGATCTTGGCGACCTGACCAGTAGTAAAGACCTTCATCACGGGCTCTCCGTTAATCATATTTGTCTTCAATTCGAACACGTGCCGCACGGCTTTTACGCAGCCCGCACGGCTTGATTTCCCCCTGGTCGTCGGTCTGCGTGTCGATCTCGCGTGGGCTGGCGAACCAGCCCACCGTGTCACGACTCCCGCATTCCTCCGGCCTCTGGGTCGGGGGAAATCACCATTCGGGCGTCAACCCGAATGGAACCAAACTCCAACTCTCTGACCCGCGCCTCACATCCAAATTTCGACTATCCGGCGCAACGCTTTGACTCGTTACTCGCCCCACTCACAGGTAAGCGCCAGGTACCTGTGCCGTGTGGCAGCCGAACTTACCGGGGCTCTCACGGACGGCGCTGTTGGAGAACCACGTGGGAGAAACACGCGACGGCATCTGCCTACGTCAATCGTATGCAGCCACCGATCGAAGGCTAGTAGCTAGCCTCCTGCTTGAATCCCCCCAAACCTTCAGGACCCAGTTCCTCCGTGACCATCTCGCGAGAAGATGTCGTGAAGAACAGTTCCCCTGTCTTTATGCTTCGATTGTTAGGGGGGTAGGACTTTAGAAACTTTCAACACTCGTACGGACAGACGGGGTCAAACGGCTCTTGACGAAGTGTCCGGCGCTAAGATGTACCATTTATGTGGACTCTGCCGCCGGGAGTCAGCCTAATGTTTGTGCCGCTAGCGCCGATTGTGCTGTCACGTGCCAGCGAAAACTACGCGGCACCCCGCTCGTCGTCGCGGGCGTCCTGGGCGTCTGGGCCCGGGTGAGAGGAAGTGGTCCCCGGGCCGGATGGTGGTCCACCATCATCGCTGAAGTCCTCGAACTGAACGGCCACCCGTTTCGAGACGCCCGACTCCTGCATGGTGATGCCATACAGCGTGTTGGCTGCGGTCATGGTTTTTTTCGAGTGGGTCACGACGATGAATTTGGTGCTGGTTAAGAATCCGCGCAGCACATCGACGAACCGCCCGATGTTTGCTTCGTCCAGCGGTCCATCCACCTCGTCCAACACGCAAAACGGACTCGGCCGGTACTCGAAGATCGCCAGCAGTAAAGTCACTGCTGTCAGGGCCCGCTCCCCGCCGCTTAGAAGCGAGATACCCAGCGACTGCTTTCCAGGGGGCGTGGCAACGATGTCGATGCCCGTTTCCAGGATGTCGACTCCCTCCTCTAAAACGATATCCGCCTGTCCGCCGCCAAACACTTTGCGAAACATGGCGCGAAAATTGACGCGGATGGCTTCCAGCGTTTCTCGGAACAGGCGGCGGCTATCGGCGTTGATGCGTTGAATGATGCGATCCAGTGCGTCCTTGGACTCGACCAAATCTCGGTGCTGCTCCGACAACGCGCCGTAACGGAGCTCGATCTGTTCAAGTTCATCCAGGGCCTCCAGGTTCACGGCCCCCATGTTATTGATCTTGCGCCGCAACTGATCGATCTCTTCATCGATCGCCTGACGTTCTTGCTCCACGCCCTCCTGGCCGTTGTCTTGGAGTTGGGACAATTCAATCTGATAGTCCTCATGGAGACGTTGGGCGAGTGCATGCCGCTCGTGGGCCGCTTCACTTTCCTCCAATTCGTGTCGATGAAGTTGCTGCTGAAGCTCCGCCAGGTGTTGGCGAACGGCCTGCCAACGTTGCCCCAATTCCCCGCGAGTTTTTGAGAGCTCCTCGCGGAAATGCACTAAATGTTCCCGTTGCCGACGTAGAGATTCGTCGAGCAAATACAGTTCCGCCGATAGAGAAGATGTCTTGAGGATGACCATCTCGGCCTGCCGACGACGGTCCCACGCCGTACCCAATTGGGCGCGAGTCTCTTCCCAAGCACGTCGACGCTCACGGTGGGTTTGATGAAACTGTTCCAGTCGCGCCCGCAGCGCCTCGACACGTTGTTCCGATTTTGCCAAGTCAACCTGGGCGGTGGTGGCATCGGAGGATACCCGGCGGCGATCCAAATCCAATTGATTCAATCGCTGGTCATGTTCGCGCAATTGCAGGGCCAATTGGGACACTTCGCGGGCCAATTCCTCAACGGAGGATTGGGTTCTTCGCTGCAATTCACGAGCCTCGGTCTGGCGCCGTTCGGCTTCGACCAATTCGATCGCCACTTTGTCTCGGCGTTGCTGCAAGCTATCCAACCGGACGCCGCAGGCAGCCAATCGGGCACGTGTTTCGGTCCAGCGGGTGGAGCATTCCTGATGCTCGCGTCCCAGGTCGCTGGTTCCTTGTTCTTGCTGGTCGATCGTAGCTTGCAATTGTTCGACCTGCGTCTTGTGATGGTCGATGCGACGGTCCCACTCGGTCAGCTGTTGTTCCAGATGTCGTAGCTCGCTTCGTCGAGACACAAAGCCGATCGCCGCTTGCCTGGGCCCCAGCAGCATCAGCCCATCGGCACCGACACATTCACCCTGCCGCGTTACAAAACGCGTGCGCGGGTCGAGGTCGGCGCCCTGGCATAGTCTTACGGCCACTGATAGGTCATCAACAAACCAGGTGTGGCCCAGCAGGCGAGCGATCGTTGGCTGCACGTCGCGAGGTGCGTCAATCAAGCGATCGGCGGGCCCCAAGACACCCGGCTCATCCAGAAACGGGTTCGGATCGGACACGGGGGGGGCATCACGTGCGTCAGCGGGCAACAGGAAACCCACTCGGCCGCCGAAGGGTGGCGCGGTTTCCACCAGATGGTCCAATAAACGCCGATCGTCAACAACCAGGTGTTGCGCGTAATCGCCCAAAGCCGCATCCACCAACGGCGCCAACTCCACGCTGACGGTCAACAGGTCCGCCAGCATTCCCCGAATACTGCCATAGGGACTCAAGGCATGTTCCCGTGCCTGGTCCAACGCCTCTTGAACCCCTATGGAAATGCCCTCACGTCGCGCATCCAATTCCCGCAAGAGGCTGACACGTTCCGCGTCCGCCGCGCGACGACCGCGATCGTCGGACAATTGATCCAACAGTTTGGACATCTGCCGGCGCGAGTCACGCAGGGCCTCCTGTTGGGCTTGCCAAGCGGTCAACCGGTCCTCCACCTGCAGGCGGATCTGTTGTTCGAGCATTTCCAGATCGCGCTGTTCTTGCCGTCCCGTATCTCGCTCCACATCCAATTGGCTCAATGTGGCATGGCACCGATCGATGGTTGCCGACGCCTCAGCGGTCATGGCCTCTGCGGAGGTCAGGGTCTGGTTCAACTGCCCTTGGGCCTGCAATCGATCGAGGTGGTGTCCACGCCGTTGTTCGATCTCAGCGCGCAGATGAACCAGCTGTTCGTCCAACAAGCGGACTTGTTCCTGATGTTGGGCCACGCGGCGGCGAACCTCACGGTCCGTCCCCTCGGCCTGCTGCAGAAATTCGCGGGTTTCGCGAAGCTGCTGTTCCAGTCCGCCCGTGCGAGTGCTCAACGCGACCAATTGCCGTCGGCAGCGTTCGATTTCTTCGTCCAATTCGAGCATGCGACGGCGCTCGTGGTCCATCGCTGCTTCGCCTGCGGTAATCTTTTCGTGGTGGTGGGCAATCTGCCCCTCGCAGGTGCGCAGGTCCTCCCCTGCCATGCTGGCTTCCGTCTCAAGTTCCAGCCGTCGGGACTCCAAGGTCTCGGCCTCAGTTCCCAGTAGATTGGCCTCGGCCCGCAACCGGTCCAGTTCCGTCCGAATGGCGTCCAACTTGCGCGACAGACGCCGCCAATCCGCTCGGCCCACGTGCGTCCGCAGTTGTTGCAAACGGTCCGTATATTGGACATACCGGCGAGCCTTGGCAGCCTGGGAGCGAATGGCCTTCAGGCGGTTGTCGACCTCTTCGACGATGTCGGAAAGTCGCAGCAGATTCTGCTCAACTCGCTCCAAGCGTCGCTGGGCCTCAATCTTCTTAGCCTTGAAACGGCTGATGCCGGCCGCCTCTTCAAAGATCACACGTCGATCGCGGGGAGATGCTTGTAAAAGCATGTCCACCTTACCCTGCTCGATCAAGCTATAGGCGTCGGTACCCACGCCAGTGCCGCGAAACAGATCTCGAACGTCGCGTAAGCGGCATGGCTGCCGATTGACCAGGTATTCTCCCTCGCCACTTCGATAGACTCGGCGAGTGACGTGAACTTCCGGTGCGTCCACCGGGAGACGACGGTCAGCATTTTCGAAAACGATCGTGACTTCCGCTGCCTGGGCGGCCCGCCGACCACCATCACCGGCGCCGGATCCCGATCCCTTAAAGATCACGTCGGCCATCTCGCGGCCGCGCAGACTCTTAGCGCTCTGCTCCCCCAACACCCACTTCATCGCGTCCACGATGTTGGATTTGCCCGAACCATTGGGCCCGACGATCACCGTAATACCCGGTGGAAACTCCAACCGAGTGGATTCGGCAAAGCTCTTAAACCCCGATAATTCCAACGCCTTCAGCATGCGGCTATTCTACCAAAAGGGGGGCCCGCAGCGTACGGTGGATCGAAAATTCTCTATTCACCCTGGTGTATCTGCTGCAGCGAATGTGGCAGGTCTCCCTCGCTAACGCTTCGAGTTATGACGGCAATTTCCTCGAGAAATACGCGGCGCCGTGATCATTAAAACAGGGGGGCAGGGTCGGCTAGATCTGGATCTGCCTCTCGGGACCGTGAGGGTGGGGGCGATTCGGCCTCGACTTCGTCATCATTCGGCGATTCGTCGTCAAACAAGGCCGCTTCCGCTTCGGCCTCGTCCACCTCTTCGATCGACTCCGTGTCGTCGGTCGCGGCTTCCCTACCATCCGGTGAAGCGGCCTTAGTCCCCTTAGCCTCGATGCCCGACCCCTCCAACCCGTCTGCCTCGTTCGCGACCTGACTTTCCTGGTTGGCCTCATGCAAGGTCAAAGTGCGGCCGTACTTGGGAATCGCGTCGAATTCCACGCGGCTCTCGATGCACCCGGAACTCTTGGCTTCCTGAATCAACTGCACAACGTCCGCGTACGACGCGCCGGCCTCGGTTACAGTGCGAATGAGTGCGCCCAATTGAGGGGCGCAGGTCAATTGCTGATCCGATTTTTTTGAGGAAAACTGCACTACGGACAACTGACCATCCGGCAGATCGCGGACTACGATACCACACTCCAAGGTCAACATGACCGGCGGACGTACGGGGTGATCCGTGCCGAACAAGACGATCTCGGGATGTCGAGTGCGCGCGACATGCACCATCGACTCAGCATCCGAGGCAATGCGATGCAGCATGAATCGATCATGGAGCGACTCGCCCTTGAGCAGAGGGTCATGCGGGTTGATTCGTCGTAACTCACGGAAGGCACCATAACGAGTCTCGGCACTGTTGTGATGCAGCAGGCCGATCAGTTGTTCGTAGCCGGCTTGGTCTTCCATAATGCCCAAGGCGGTCAGGGCGGCCCGTCGCAGCGACGGAGTGGCGTTGGCCACATCACCCAGGATCGGAGCTGCTGCCGGGTGATCCAAATACGCCAGGGCTTCGGCGCTGTAGAATCGCACCATCGGTTGGTCGGATTTCAGGGCCTCCAGTAAGATCGGTTTGGCCTCGTCACCTAGGGCTTCCAGCTTCAATGCTGCATCAGCCGCCAGGGCCGCAACGTGGATTTGGGCCTTGAGTGCATCGAGCCGATCGGCCCGTTCCTGAGCCCGTTCCCGCACGGGAATGTCGAGGATGACTCTCACGTAGCGGGCCAAATTGGTACGATAGCGCGGGTGGACCCGTAGTTCGATGAAGCTGTCCCGCTTGGGGGTGGCCACTCCCACTTTGATCCCTTGGGAATAGGTGTGAAAGCGATCGTTGATGACAGCGCCGATCTGTGAGCTGGTCTTAACCGATTGATGTTCCGTGCGGACCACCAGTGCTATGGGGCGGTCCATTTTGCTGATCGCCCCACCCAAAACGCGTCCCATGGTCTTGGCCACTGGGTCGCTGGTTCCCTCCACCAGCGCGTGGGTCAAGACGTCCCCTTCTACCGAGGCACGCACGTGTCCCGTGCGAACTTGATTGTTCAGCACAGCCATTTCCTGCAATCGGGTCAGCATCAACCAACCGCCATGCAGGCTGGTGGTCTGACTTCGACGTGGCACCAAGACCTCGACGTCGATCGGATCCCCCTTCTGAACACCTGGTGGCAAATATGCCTGGACCAATACCAGCGATGTATCGGGAGATGCTAAAAGTTGATTGGGGCGCTCGACCTGTCGAGCCAACATGTCGTTCATCAACATGGCACGCTGTGCCGACGGGGCCGGATCGGAGCCGGTGCCCTTCAGCCCCACCACCAATCCTATCCCCTCGACCTTCTGCATCTTCAGGCCCCAGGGGCCTGCCAATTCACCCACCAATACGGCCGAATTGGTCGCGTCCAGAATGGCGCCGACGTCATGCTGATCCTCAACGCGAATCCAAGGCGCGGTACACCCGGCGATGCCCAAGATGCCGCCCAAGATGCCCATATGCAGCAGGGTCGAAGGGCAGAAATGCCTTGCTCGCGCAGCAGTCGTTCCCATACCGGCCTGTGCTCCATCACGTAACCGATGCGACATCCGGGAAATCATTTCCCGCGACGCCATCCGCCCAAATCCGTGGGCCTATCCGTGCGGCCGGAAAGATAGGTGCTTCAACGGGTTGGGTCAAGAGATCCTGATGGCATTGGGTCAATCCGTGGACCGCGAACCGTGCCAGCAAACATCGCAACCCTGTAATAGGTCGAGGGAAATGGTATAATGGAGATATTGGCCAAGATGCCGTTTGCTGCCCCGCCTTCGTCGGGGTGGTGCGGGGAGTGGGGCAAGAACTCGGAGGGCGACGAGCGAAGTGGGACAAAAACTACATGAAACGCGGCAGGCCAAAGAGACCGCTGTCTTAGTGGCGGTGCTCTTGCCCGACCGAGAACTGGCGGATGATCCGCTAGATGAGCTAGCGGGGCTGGCGGTCAGTGCCGGGCTGGATGTTGTCGGGCAGGTCGTGCAACGGCTGGATCAGCCTTCTGCCGGCACCTACCTTGGGTCGGGCAAGGTTGAGTTGTTAACTCAACTGGTCCATGATACCGACGCCGATGTGGTGATTTTTGACAACGATCTCAGCCCTGGGCAGGCGCGGAACCTTGAGAAGGCCACCGAGGTTAAGGTCTTGGATCGGACCGAATTGATTCTCGACATCTTTGCCCACAATGCTCAAACGTACGAGGCCCGCTTGGCTGTGGAGTTGGCCCAACTGGAATACTCCTTGCCTCGCTTGAAACGCATGTGGACCCACCTCTCCCGTTTGAAGATGGGCGTCGGCATGCGCGGGCCTGGTGAAAAACAGCTTGAAGTCGACAGACGTCTCGTCGAGAAGCGGATTCATGACCTGCGGCTCGATCTTAAGCGTGTTGAACAACGCAAAGAGCGACAGGTGGCGGCACGTAGCGACCATATGGCCGTGTCCTTGGTGGGATACACCAACGCCGGTAAGAGCACCCTCATGAATACGCTCACGGGTGCTGATGTGTATGCCGCGGATAAGTTATTTGCCACGCTGGATACCCGCACGCGTCGTTGGCAATTGCCCAATTGGGGACCGGTTTTGTTGAGCGACACCGTCGGGTTTATTCGCGATTTGCCCCACCACCTGGTTGCGAGCTTCAAGGCGACCTTGGAAGAGGCGCGGCAGGCGGATTTGTTGCTCCATGTGGCGGATGCCAGTAACGAGGCGGTTTTTGAACAGATCGCCGCTGTGTACCGAGTTTTGGCCGAGTTGGGTATCGAGGAAAAGAGCGCGCGATTGATTCTCAACAAGGCGGATCTTGTCCACGAAGATCGGCGACTGGATGTGATTTGCAATCGCTACCCGCATGCCATCCCCGTTAGCGCCAGGACCGGGTGGGGATTGGATGCCTTCGCCCTTGCCGTTAGCGACTCCCTCAGCGCCAGCTTTCGAGATGTCGATATCGAAATGAACGTCGACAATGGGCGCCTGATGGCTTTCCTCGCGGCCCATGGTGAAATTCAATCACGACATTACGAAGGGCAGCGGGTGACCGTGCATTGCCGCATGCCCCAAAAACACTTGGGCCGCATCCACGACCCAGATGCCAAGATCATCAATCACGACACACGGAACTGCAGCGCTACGCAAGCCGCTGACAAGCACATCGACACCCTGCCGCTCGCTCCCCCCAGTGCCGATGCGGTCGAGGACGTCGCCTAGAAGTGGCGGCAGGCATCTTGCCCTCCGTATTTGCAACACGAACGTTTTTCACAGGCTGGAAGCCCACCACTGCTGTTTTTCACAGGCTGGAAGCCTATGCCACCGCCTATGGCCAGACGCACTATCAGCGGAAGTCGCATCCTGATTACGGGGGCATCCAGTGGCATCGGACAGGCACTCGCGCTCGAATTGGCGCGGCAGGGGGCCCGGCTGGTGCTCAATGCCCGACGGCTCGAACGACTACAAACACTCGCTGACACACTCACGGCTGGCGGACGCGAAGTACACTTGGTGTCCGGTGATATCACCCAGTCGGACGTCCGACTGCGAGCCATGCAGGCCGCGCAAGAGCATCTGGGGGGACTGGATATCCTGATCAATTGCGCCGGGGTCGGTGCCGTCGGGCCGTTTGCCGTCGCCGACGAAGCACGCTTGCGACAGGTGATGGAAGTGAACTTCTTCGCGCCGGTGGAAATGATTCGACTGGGCCTGCCGATCCTACGAGGAGGGCATTCCCCGCTGGTGGTCAATATCGGCTCCGTACTAGGACATTGTGCGGTTCCAGCGAAGAGCGAATACTGCGCCAGCAAATTTGCCTTGCGAGGGTTTGCCGATGCACTGCGAGCGGAGCTGGCCAACGATCGCATCGACGTGCTCACGGTGAGTCCCAGCACGACGGAAACCGAGTTTTTCGACCAACTGATCGCACAGCCGCCTGGTTTCAAACCACGGCGTGGCATGTCGGCGCAGCGAGTGGCCCGTGCCGTCGTCCGGGCTATCGCGACGGGGCGCCGTGAGATCGTTCTGTCATGGGGGGGCAAGCTGTTGGTGTGGTTGCAGCGATTCACCCCAGGCTTGGTACGTAGCGCCGTCATCAGGCATGAGAGGCGACAAGCCGATTCTCATGCGTCCATGATTCATCACTAGTCCGTTTCTTATTTTTTCGAACGCCGACGCCTTGGCAGGCGTCAATACAGAGGCCGCGTCTCATGGCATTTCCCGCACCCGTGCTGCTGTACGAGAGTGGGCCGTGTTATGCCGTTCATAAGCCGGCCGGTATTGCCACACAGGCACCACCGGGTATCGACAGCATGGAAGCACGCATGAAGGATTGGTTGCGTGTCCGCGAGCACAAGTCGGGCAATGTCTATTTGGGCGTGCCACATCGACTCGATCGTCCCGTCTCCGGCGTATTGCTATTCGCCCGCCATGTGCGTGCCGCACGGCGCCTGGCCGATCAATTTCAACGCCGATCCATTCGCAAGACGTACTGGGCGCTCGTGGCAGGGCGCGTTGTGCCCGAGCACGACACCTGGACAGATTGGCTCCGAAAAGTTCCCGATGAACCGCGCGGGGAAGTCGTGCCACCGCAGACTGCAGACGCCAAACAGGCCATTCTGCACTATCATGTCGTAACACAATACGAAGAATTCGCTTGGATCGAGGTAACGCTCGAGACGGGCCGCATGCATCAAATACGGGTCCAGGCCGCGCAGCGAGGACACGCGGTGCTCGGCGACCTTCTCTATGGATCGAACCTGCCGTTTGGGCCGCCGACCGACGACTCACGCGCAGCGCCGATCGCACTACACGCGCGACGACTGGAGTTCGCCCACCCGATGAGTGGCGAACCGGTCACTGTTACCTCACCCGTCCCCGATCCATGGCCAGTTGCGATCGCAGCCACCGACACCGCCCGAGATCAGTCGAGGTGATACTCAATAATAGGGGGCATAGTGTGTGGGTTCAAACTCGGCAAGCTGATAATGCGATTGCAGGAAGGCGACCAGATCGATCAGCTGACTTACCGTCATTTGGTCGTTATAGTTGACCATCTTGGACGCACCATCCACGGCGATGTCGGCCGAGGCATACCCTTTGGCCAAGCGGTGCGACGGATTGACGATCGATGTGACGAGCTCGCCGTACGTCTTAATTCTCACGACCTCCCCCCCCAATCCCACGTTGGCCTCGCGCTCCCCATCGATCGGGGGCAAGTCAACACCTTGCACCGTGTGGCAATGATGGCATCCCATCGCCACAAATGTTTCCTTGCCTCGCTCGGCATCACCGTCGGGCAAAGTAAATCCGAACCCAGACTTCGGCCCCATATTACAGCCGCCAGTTATCACCACCATGGCCCCGATGGCCAACACCGGAAGCGCCCGGCGGCTTGCAAGTAGTCGCCAGGATCGCCCGGAAATAGTCTTGTTCACTTCTGTTCTCGTTTTCATCGCAATCCCCCATTTCACTCACGATGCCCCGCCTGCCGGCTACCTAATGCCCTGTGCAACGGGCGGCTTGTCCGCCCGTGAAGCCAACTGGCCAACCCCAATTACTCACCACGACGGCGAACAACCCGGACGTGTTTGTGACACTCGACACAGGAAAGCGTCATCTGTACATATCCCAAGGTGACCCCATCCAGGCTTTCTTTCTTGGCGGCTGTAACAATCGCGCTGGTTTGGCGGCGGAAGTCATCACTGTGACGCCGATACTCCCGAGTCTGGAGGACCATCCACCCCGCGTCATGGCTTAGCAACTCCAAGGCCCCAGCATGTTGGGTCACTGCAGGATAATCTTCCGTGACGATCGCCCCGATGAGTTGCTGCGTGTGATGCAATTTAACCTTCATGATGTTGCCAATATCGTCGGCGGGGGGAGCGGCTTGAGGCGAACCGACGACCACGAGCCCGACCAACGCGGCACAGGCCCACCACGCACCATTCATCCGCTTCATGGCAACTCTCCTGGCTACGTCTGAGCAAACTCAACCACTTCGCACCGCCCCGTAAGACCCACGTCTCGAAAGGGGACTCGGTAGGGAGTTGTGCATTTCTAGTGCCAAACGGCACCGTAATCCATGTCGCGTGACAGGTGAGCGGAAATGCTGCGGACTATGGCGGCGATCGGCGGGCCGCTGGGCGATAACGCACAGGTCAGCTACCGCGAGCACACTTAATGTGGCACAGGCTTCCAGCCTGTGAACAAAAGTGGCATAGGCTTCCAGCCTGTGAGGAACCGCCAGAAAATCCTCCAGGAAAACGATGTGGGGCTACGGCAGGTAAGATGCCTGCCGGCACGTTTTCGTTGTGACCGGTCGCTACGGCGTAGGCCCGCCGGGGATGGCCAGCGCCTGAACGCCGGGGGGCCGTTCGGTGATCAGGGTGGATTCGGCCTCAACGACCGTATTGGCCGTGTAGAAGGGGACGATCCAGGCGTTTTGGGACATGGGAATTTCAACCCGCACCGTGACGGCAGGGGTGGATTCCGTAATGGGCATGGGGTCGACCGTGATGGTCGACGTATGGATGCCGACGGCATCCAGCAGCGGTTGGCTGGCGGCAATGGCCTCCGCGACGGTTGCGCCCGGCACGATCACATGCCGAGCCGCTTCGTAGGCCGCGTTGTCGGCCGCATGATGGACCATGGAGAGACGGCTGAACTCAATGACCGCGACAATGACCATCACCAGGATGGGCGCCACGAGCGCGAACTCCACAGCGGCGGCGCCACGACGGGGCGCGTTGCGACGATTGTTTGCTGAGAGCGGCATCGTGTTGTCCTTTTAGTGTGTCAACAATGTGGGCAATGAGCGGGCGATCTCTTGGAAGACAGCCACAAGATCACTTCCCGTAGCGGCGTGATAGTGCTTGCCAGCCCCCGTTGTGGCGACTTGTTGCATGGTCGCTTGATTGGCTTCGGCGGAGAATGTGATCGAAAAAACCATCACTCCGGCGGCATGAGCGGTTTGGGCGGCGGTGACCGGGTTGAGTCCCGTGTTGTGAATGCCGTCCGTCATGACCACCAAGACCTTGGAGGCCCATGCACGGTTGGTTGTCGTATTGGTCAGTGTCTGCGTTCCCCTCACGATGCCCCCGCCGACATTGGTGCTTCCTTGGCAGAACGAGTTGGTGTAGGGGGTCAGAGCGGACATGATCGCGCCGTAGTTGTTGGTTAGTTCCTGGTTGATGACGGCTGCGTTGTTGTAGGTGCTGAGCGAGACCAGTTCTTCGGTCGCGGAGTTATCCAATTCGTTGAGAAATACTTGGGTTGCCGCTACGGCATCTCGCCAACGCGAGTTTGGGGGCGCAGGATCGCAGTAGACCCATCCAGGAGGCGCGGAGCTGGGGGGGGATGAGGTGAATGAATTGTCGCTCGCGTCGTAGGCCATGGACCCCGAACGATCCAACACCAGCGCGATGTCAACTTCCGTTTGCATCGAGACTGCCTGCTGTTCCGGCTCAAATGTTTGCCGGCCTAGGATGAATGGCATGAGCAATGTTACAGAACCGTCCAATGAAGTGTTTTCGCGCGAACCGGTTACACGCAGAGAGTTGGGGTGTTGACCACCGGCGACGAAACTGTATCGCGAGGTGGCATTGGCCCGCATGCCGTTGCCGAATTCCAGTTGGGCGTCGGTAAGTTGCAAGGGCTCGCCGGCCACCAAATTTCGAGCGGCCGCGTCACGGGCCACGGCCGCAGCCACGGCGGTGTCGCCAGAAATCGCCAAATTGCGGCCACCCGCGCGGGCCGCGGCATCGGTGGAGATCCGCAACTCCGTGCGCACCAGTTCCATGTAGGCCAAATTGATGGCGAACGCGACCATGATCAGTGCCACGGGTAGGAAGATGGCGAACAGGACGACGACCGCGCCGCGTCGACGGGGTGGTCGATCGGCGATGACCCGGACGGTGCGAGATTTTTCCAGGGGCAACATGTCAAAATTCCTTCATGAGTTGCACTTCCCCCGTCATCGTCCGATTCTGGAAAAATACGGTGGAGAGAAAGTGATTCTGATCGCAGGGGGCTGTAATCTCAACGGAAATGAAGGTGCCAACAGGGGCCGTCTCGTAGTTGATAGGATCGACGGTAATCGTGGCCCCTTGTACCGATCGATCGTCCAGCACCTGTTGGCTGACTGCCGTGACATCTCCACTGACGGTACCCGGAATCAGCGAGGTGCGTGCCCCCTCGAAAGCGGCAATCTTGAGCGATTGCTGCAGGTAGATCATGCGGCATGCTTCGAGCATGCCGAGTATCAACAGCACGAGTACTGGCAAGCAGACCGCCGTTTCGACCATAACGGCGCCGCGTCGTTGCACGGGCAGTTGTCGGAATGAACCAATTGCCATCGTGGGCTCCCCAACAGGGTGAATATTCATGACTTCGCTCGCATCGGCTCACGACCACGGGCACGACCGCGTGGCGCACCATCCACAACTGGAGATTCGAGCGATCGGGTTGCTCAGGAAGCCTCCACCAGTTCGCCACTTGGAGTTTCGGTTTTGGTGTCAGCGGGACGCAGTTCCGCCACTCGCACGAGCATAGCGTTGATGTCTTGCGAACATTCCTTCCAGAAGTCTCGCGGACGAATCTTGAGGGGTGCAATATCCCGATCAATGCCGACACGTTGAATCACTCGCTGGAAACGGAGGATCGGCCCCACGAATCGTTGGCTAAACTTGATGGAATCACGAATCACAACTGGTATCAGCACGACGGAGGAGAGTGCAATGGGGCCAGCGCAGCGCATGAGCTGGGATTTCATCTCCTGCAGCGACGTGAGTGGGTCCGCCAGGTAGACCAGCAACAACGAGTAGATGCAAGTGCCGGCCACGAACAAAAACCAATAAAGGATCAGCCGACGGGCTAGCGCCCATTGCAACTTTTTGTCAACCACGAAGCGACGCCGTTTCTCGCGACTCATGATGGCTCTACTCCCCAAGGTTCGATGATCGACTTGCTTTTACGGAGCGCTCTGGGACCGCCGTCCATCGCGGCGCCGACGTCCCGAGGACTCCACCTCAGTCGAACCATAGGTCACAAATTGAACGGTGAATGAGCGGGGGTTGTCCCTGCACCCCGCCGGTAGTGCCGGGTTGTGCACCGACGTTCGCCATAATCGCGACCATCGCTACAACCGTAAGCATGGCGAAAGGTTGGCCTGCTGGCATCGCGGAGGCGATTGAAGAGTGATTGACGGTGTTTAAAGGTGATGGACGGTGATTGAAAAGTGTTAGACGGTGACGGAATGGAACAGGATTTCTGGTTCCCGCGACTGGCCCCCAGTTCTCCGGCGCGACCATTCTCGAACTGTCAACCGACGTTAGGTCGTTCCAGCTCGTGAAATACCATCCAAGCACCGCCGGCGTGCTAAACCAGTACTTAGCCTCGGAACG
>SXHS01000150.1 GCA_005773145.1 Planctomycetaceae bacterium
CGAAGGCGCGCAAATGATTGCGACGCCAGGTACATTTCAGCACCATCCGCAACACATAGAGAATCATTTCCACTTCGGGCGCGGGAGTCGGCAACGGCGTGTCGTGTTGCGCGGAAGCGACGACCGCTGATTCCACCGGAAGATGGAAATTTTTAGTTAAGTCATGCCCCACCACCAGTCGCAGGTGCAGGTGGACATGCACCATCTGCCCCGTGTCACCATCCAGCCCAAAGTAGTGCGTGATCCCCGGAATGGGAACAGTTCGCTGTCGGTACGCTTGGCGAAAACCGAGTTGACATAGCACGCTGAGGGCCGCACCGGCCGAAGCCCGGTCGACAAGCAAATCCAGGTCATCGATGCCAGCCAAGGCACGCGAGAGATGAATATTGCTTTTCCAATGAACGTAGGCGATGCCGTGTTGCTGGAACTGGTCCGCTAGCTCATCGATCAGTCTCAGGGTTTGCGGGGCGCTGACGTCGTGACGTACGTCGTGTGTGAGACGAATCATCAGGGCTCCTCGATTTGCAAGTCACATGAGTCGCTGGCAATCACCGATCAGAGGGCCGAAAACGAACGCATGCAGGACACGGCCAGAAGGGTTCGCGAGCGGAGTGGCTCAGGCAGCACCCTTTGTATGCCCAACTGCAGCCAATTGATCGGCTTGCGGCGCGGAAAACTTGATGCGATCGACGTATTCGGTAGGGAACCGAGGCCTATGGAGCGTTGTGGGATGGCGTGCTACCGTGGTACAGCGTGCATGACCCTATCACTGCCTACAGGCCCCGACAGAGGGATCGTCCGATGTCCGACGCCGTTGACCCAGTTCCACAATTCGCGGCTGCGCTTAGTACTCGCGAGGATGCCGCCTCGGCGGTGGCCGAGGTGTGCCAGCAGCTCACCGCTCAGCTATCACGCAAGCCGCACTTGGTGATATGGTTTGCATCGCAGCATCACGCTGGGCAGCTGGCGACGATTGCGAGCCAGTGCTGCGACCGGTTGGGTACGGACGCGGTATTGGGGTGTACGGCTGAGTCCATTGTGGGGGGGAGTCAGGAAATTGAGAATGCGGCGGCCCTATCGATGTGGGGGGCCGTCTTGCCCGATTCGAAGGTTCTCCCCATGCACTTGGAACTGGAGCGATCGACCGAGGGGGGGGCCATTGTCGGCTGGCCGGCCGGGCTCGAACCGCAATGGCCGCAAGATGCGTCCCTTGTGTTGCTGGGAGAACCCTACTCGTTTCCCGCCGATGCGTTATTGGAACGCTTGAACGAAGATCGTCCGGGCGTGCCGGTGGTGGGTGGGATGGCAAGCGGGGGTGATGGACCCGGCGAGAATCGACTCGCTATCGGACGCGAGGTACATAGTTCGGGTGCCGTCGCCGTGCTGCTCTCCGGTGGCGTACGCGTGCAGACGGTGGTCTCGCAAGGTTGCCGGCCCATCGGTCGGCATTTTGTGATCACCAAATCCGAACGCAACGTGATTTACGAATTGGGGGGGAAGCCGGCCCTCTTGCAACTCAAGGAGCTTTTCGACTCCTTGCCCAATCGTGAACAGCAACTCGTGCAACATGGATTGCATGTGGGCCGAGTGGTCAACGAGTACCAGAGTCAGTTTCAGCACGGCGATTTTCTCGTTCGCAACGTGATCGGAATTGATCCGGACCAGGGGTCGATCGCGATCGGCGATTACGTCCGTCCGGGTCAAACCGTGCAATTTCACGTGCGAGACGCTGAGACGGCGGATGAGGACTTGCGGATGTTGCTGCAGCAATCCGCGCCGGGACCCGGCCAAGGTCACGTTCCCTCCGGTGCCCTGCTTTTTACCTGCAACGGGCGCGGGACTCGATTGTTCGGCACGCCGCACCATGACGTTCAGGCTCTGCAATCGATTTGGTCGGGGGTGCCGGTGGCTGGATTTTTCGCACAAGGTGAATTCGGGCCGGTTGCCGGACAGAACTTTGTCCATGGGTTCACCGCTAGCGTGGCGATATTTACCGCGCGGCCCCAAACGGCTTAAGACGGCCCATCACACTCAAGCGTCGTAGACAAAGCGAAAGTCGACCTGAATATCGGGATGCAGGCTGGCGTGGACCGGACAATGGTGGGCGGCTGCTTCGAGCTTCACGCGGTCCGCTGATGAAAGTTGGCGGGCTTGTTCCGTGGGGATGCGAATCGTAATCGGCAGTCGGCCGATGCGCCGGACGGGTGCGGTGATCATTTCTTTCGTCACCTGTGCGGTCGCACCGGAAAGGTCCCATTGATGACGTGCCGCCACGATGCCCATGATGGTCAGGACACACGCCCCCAGAGCCGAGGCTAGCAGATCGGTTGGGGAGAAGCTTTCGCCACGCCCATGATTGTCCAGTGGAGCGTCGGTGGTCAGGGTCCGGCCTGAGGGGCCGTGCTTGGCCACGCAGCGTAGCTCGCCCTGATATTCGACATCGATCGTCACGGACATGATGGAGCGCTCCAGCGAAAGGCAGAAGGCAACGGACAGGCAGAACGCCTTTCAATAGCCCATCGCCATGAGCCATGTCAAGACTTCAGTCTGATGGGCGGACGGTCGCTGGTGGGTTGCGCGAACCGGACCGCGCGGAGCGGCGCAAGACGCTGGCGCTGCTGGCGCGATCGACTGAGGATTGGCCTTGTTCGGATTGTCGGGCATGGCTACTATCCCCGCCGCTTGTCTTCCGCCGGCTGCCGGCGTTGCGCGGTCTCCGGTGGTTCACAGTTGGGGCAGGTACGGTGTCGTTAGATGTTGTGTCGAGCCGTTTGGCGGCCAAGGCCGCGGAACTTTTTGATTTGATGGCGGTTAGCCTACCTTGACCATGGATGGGACACGGGTTATTCCCCGTTATGCCAAACGATGTGGTGGGGTCATCCTCGCGATGATCGCCGCGACCGGCTGCCAAAATGGTAGCTCCGGCGGTGTTCGGCTGCCGTGGCAAAACACGCCCGCCGCGACGGCTGCCGCCGATGCGCCCAATCCCAATACGGGCTCCAATGCCCTGGCGGACTTGGCGCGACGTCAAGAACAGCAAACGCAATTGGCCGAGGAGCAACGGCGCCAATTGGCGCAACTCAATCAACTGTACCAGCAGAGCCAACAGGCTCAGGCCACGCAACAGTCTCTGCGTAGTGCCGATGTCGATCGATTGCAGCAGGAATTACAGCAACAGACCATGTTGGCACAGCAGCGGCAGGAAGAGGTCCAGCGATATGAGGATGTGCGACGCCGGTCGATGGAACTGGATTCCAACAATCAGGATCTGCACGCGCAATTGGCGAAATCCCAACAACAAATCCGCCTGTTGGAGGATCAATCGAAGTTATTGCGTGATCGATTAAGCGAATCGGCCACGCAATTGGCGGGCGTCATGCAGCAGAGTCAAACCTCCGAACAACGCGTGGAAGCGCTACAAGCTGCCGTGCGACGGCGGGGCTCCGCCTCGATCTCAGCGAACTCCAGTCTGACGCGCGATCTGACCGCGATCACAATAGCGGGTGTGCCGGTTCGACAGGATGGTGATGTCGTGCGCATCGAAATCGCATCGGATCAGTTGTTCCTGCCGCAGTCGGCGTCGCTGCACCCGAACGCCAACGCATTGTTACAGAGAGTGGCCGATGCCCTGCAGTCCAGCTACGGTCGGCAACTGATCGGCGTCGAGGCCCACACGGACAATCAGCCGGTGGACGGAACGGCCTGGCGCAGCACGCATCAATTGTCGGCGGCACAGGCGATGGCCGTGTTTGATCAATTGACGCAACAAGCACGCTTTTCACCTCAGCAACTCTTCGTGCTGGGGCATGGCCCCAATCACCCGCTGGCCGCCAACACGACTCCGGACGGTCAAGCCCGCAATCGACGCGTCGAGATCGTTGTCTATCCTGAGACGCTGGACCAGCG
Source organism: Planctomycetaceae bacterium (assembly GCA_005773145.1). GTDB lineage: Bacteria > Planctomycetota > Planctomycetia > Pirellulales > Pirellulaceae > SXHS01. The sequence goes on from SXHS01000150.1 coordinate 3,907, forward strand.
TTGAGGCCCGCAGCAGCTTCTCGGCTTCACACGGCTTGTCCCGCGACCTTCGTGCGTTTGGCCTTGTCTCGGCATGTTGGCGGAAATTAGTCTTGAGAGCGGAGACGCGGGGACCCACACGCCGGTTGGATGTTGCGGCGTGTGCCTGTTGCGTCCCGGTGAACCTGCCCCCCGATGGAGTGCCCGCATGATTACCATTGTCGATTACCAGATGGGCAATTTGCGCAGCGTGCAGAAAGCCTTCGAGCGGGTGGGGCAGGCGGCTTGCATTTCCAGCGATCCGGGGGAGATAGCCGCTGCTGAAAAACTCGTTCTGCCCGGAGTGGGCGCGTTTGGCGACGCCATGGATGAATTGCGCCGTCGACAATTGGTCGATCCCATTCGGGCTTTCATCGACAGTGGCCGACCCTTTCTGGGCATCTGCCTGGGCTTGCAGTTGCTGTTCGAGGTCGGACACGAGGGGGGCGAGCACGAGGGATTGGGGGTGCTCCCGGGCGAAGTCGTGCGTTTCGAGTTGCCACGCGATTTCAAAGTGCCCCACATGGGCTGGAATACGGTGCGAATCGTCCGACCGACACCCCTGCTGGAATCGACTCCCGACGCGACGTACTTCTATTTCGTGCACTCCTACTATGTCGTGCCCAAACAGCCCGAGGTGGTGGTGTTGCAAGCGGACTATCCCGATCCGTTCTGTGCGATGATCGCACGCGACAATCTCTACGCGACCCAGTTTCATCCCGAGAAGAGCCAAGCTGCCGGACAGACCCTGTTGAGGCATTTTGCCGCATTGCCTCCACGATTCTGATCCGTCCCGCGAACCGATGTCGCCTGGCTTTACGATGTCATCAGATGTCGATTGCCCGCCCTTGCCAGTGATGGCGTCGTCTGGCATATTGCGAATCAGGGTGCTTGCCCCGGGGACTTTCTTCTTTTCAGGTTTGAGGCGGCGGACATGCGGATTTGGCCGGCGATCGATCTTCGCGGTGGGAAATGTGTCCGGCTGCAGCAGGGGGACTACCAGCGCGAGACGGTGTTTGGCGATGATCCGATCGAGGTCGCTCGGCGCTGGGTGGACGCGGGGGCCGAGTGTCTGCATTTAGTGGACTTAGATGCGGCCCGCGACGGTAGTGACGCCAATCATGAGGTGGTCGCGCGCATCGCTGCCGCTGCCGGCGTCCCTTGCCAGTTGGGGGGGGGCGTGCGCGACGAGCAACGGGTAGTCACGCTCCTGGAGCGAGGTGTCAACCGTCTGGTGGTCGGCACGCGAGCGTTACGCGATCCCGATTGGTTTCGCGACCTATGTCGCCGCTATCCGCAACGCCTCGTGTTGGGCATTGATGCCCGCGAGGGGCGCGTGGCCACGGATGGCTGGCTGCAGACGAGTCATGTGTTGGCCACCGAACTGGCGGCCCAATGGTCCCAGGCGGATTTGGCGGCCATCGTCTACACGGATATCGCCTGTGACGGCATGTTGGCTGGACCCAACCTGTCGGGCTTGACGGAAATGCAGCGTGCCACGCCCGTACCATTGATCGCATCGGGGGGTGTGACGACAATCGACGATGTAAGGGCGGTTGGCCAATTAGGCCTCTCGGGGTGCATCATTGGGCGCGCCTTGTATGAGGGAAGGCTGGAACTGAGCGCGGCGATCGAGGCCGCTCGGGGAGCATCGTAGCGGGCCGAGCGGCGCGAATGAAAGCATGTCATGGTGATGAATGAGGGCTATCCTCCCTCATGTGAGCTGATCCACTTCTTGAAAGGGAACTGCACATGGCAACTAAGTTCGAAGATATTCGCAATGTCGTGTTTTGTGGGCACAGCTCGTCCGGTAAAACGACTCTCGTGGACAAACTGCTCGTGCGGACGGGGGCCGTCGGTGGTCATCCGAGTGTCGACGACGGCACGAGTATCTGTGACTTTGATCCCGAAGAAAAGCATCACAAACACACCATTGACGCCAGCTTGGTTCACTTCTCGCACAATGGCAAGTACTTTCAAGTCTTCGATTCTCCCGGGTACCCCGACTTTATCGGCCAGACACTGGGGGCGATGCGCGGCGTGGAGACTGCCGTTATCGTCATCAACGCTCAAGCAGGCATCCAGGTCAACGCGCGCCGTGTATTCCGCGAGGCGGGTAACGCAGGCTTGGGACGCATTCTGGTCCTAAATCGATTGGATGGTGACAACATTGATTTCCCCAAGTTGATCCATTCCATTCACGAGTTGTGGGGGAGTGCTTGTGTCTTGTTCAACGTGCCCATTGGCCTGGGGCACGATTTCAAGGGAGTGGTGAGTACCCTTCATCCGGCCGGTGATGTCACCGGCGCCGTGCTCAATCCACAGGACATTCGTGATCCTTTGATTGAATCGATCATCGAGGTGGACGAGGCGGTGATGGAGCGGTACTTCGAGGGAACGCCCCCCACCGACGAGGAATTATCGCGTTTGACCATTCAGGCCGTGGCCACCGGAACACTCATCCCGATCCTCTGCTGTTCTGGCAAGTCCGAGGTCGGCCTGAAGGAACTCTTGGATGGACTCGCCGAGTGCTGCCTTCCCCCAGCTGCCGTTCGCCGCATTGGTACGATGGATGGCCAAGAAATCGAGATCGCTCCGGATCCTGCGGGCCAGTTGGCGGCGCAGGTCGTGCGCACGCGGATGGACCCATTCGTGCAGAAACTCAGCTTCCTCCGCATTTATTCCGGTACGCTGAAGAAGGATGCTGCAGTCCCCGCCACCAGCGCCCGCAAGGGGGTGAAGATCGGCCAGTTATTCCGCGTGCAAGGAGCCGAGACAACCCCGATCGATTCGGCTGGACCCGGCGAAATTGTGGCGGCTGCCAAAATTGAAGAATTTCACACGGGGACCGACGTGGGGGAGATTCATATGCCCAGCATCAAGTTTCCCACCCCCATGGTCGGGCGGGCCATCTCCCCCAAGACCCGCGGGGATGAAACGAAACTCTCCGGCGCCCTACACAAAATTGTCGAGGAAGATCCAACCTTTCGATTGGACCGGGACGCTCAGACCAAGGAACTGGTGGCCACGGGCATGAGCGAACTTCATCTGGGGGTCATCCAGGAACGTCTCCATCGACGCGACAAATTGGATGTCGAAACCAAAGACCCCAAGATTCCCTATCGGGAGACGATTCGAGTTCCCGCTGAGGGCATGTATCGGCACAAGAAACAGTCGGGCGGACGAGGACAATTCGGCGAGGTGCATATTCGCATGCGTCCGCTGCCGCGCGGTGTGAAGCTGGAGGAGTACATCACCAAGGCGACATTTCCGCAACACAAGTCCCACCATTTTGATCCGATCAATAACTTTCTTTGGGTGGATTCCATTGTGGGCGGTTCCATTCCGGGAAATTTCATGCCGGCAATCGAAAAAGGTTTTAAGGAACGCATGGCGCGGGGAGTGATTGCCGGCCATCAGGTTCAAGATGTTTGCGTGGAAGTCCACTTCGGCAAGTATCACGATGTCGATAGCTCGGAGGCCGCCTTCAAGACGGCCGGATCCATGGCGTTTCGGGATGTGTTTCAACAGGCCAAGCCCACCCTGTTGGAGCCTGTGGTCCACATGGCGATCACTGTTCCCGAAGCCAATGTTGGTGACGTCTATAGCGATATGTCGACTCGTCGCGGACGCGTGCACGGATCCGATGCCGCAGGGGGTGGCATGCAGACGGTGCACGTGGAAGTTCCCTTGGCCGAAGTCATGACCTACGCCCGGAGCCTGTCCAGCATGACCGGGGGCCAAGGGAGCTTTACCACGGAATTTAGCCACTACGACACGGTCCCGGCCAACGTGCAACATGACATCCTGGCCAAGGTCAAGATGGCGGACGAAGAGGACGAATAGGCTGACGCCCGCCGCTCGCCCGGACATAGCGGTGCCCCCCTGCCCCTCGGCCGGCTTCAGGACCGCTAGCGGGTGCCAGCACGCACTGCCGGACTAGCCTGGCGGTGCCGACGCCCGGCGTCTGACGTGTTTCTGCTAAACTTTGCAGGAAATGCCGACCGATCTGGTTGGTGATAGGAGAACACGCCGATGGCTTCGGATCCGCGCCGGAAGGAACAGCTGCCTGACCTCACGGATCGCATCGTGCGCACTTACTCCAAGATTCGCACGATCAACCATCTCGGCCATTGCCCTCTCCCCCGCTACGACGTGATCATTTCCGTGATTGAGGACCTCAAGGACATCCTCTATCCCGGATACCGCAGACGCGAGGGACTGCATCTGGGCAATATCATGTATCACGTCGGCGAATTGGTGGACGGGCTGCATGACAAGCTGACCCAACAGATTGCGCGTGCCTTGCGGCATGAGATCCGCGTGAGGGACGAAATCGAAACGTGCGACGACGAAATCGATTTCGAGTCCAAGGGGCAAATGCTGGCCATCGAGTTTCTCGAGACGATTCCGCGGCTGCGTGAGGTGTTGGCCACCGACGTGCAAGCGGCCTACGATGGGGATCCGGCCTGCAAGAATCTCGATGAGGTGATTTTCTGCTACCCGGGGCTCGAGGCCATTACCATTTATCGGTTGGCCCACGAAATGTACCGATTGCAGGTCCCGTTCATCCCGCGCATGATGACCGAGTGGGCCCATCGACAAACGGGCATTGATATTCATCCGGGCGCCAATATCAGCGGACATTTTTTCATCGACCATGGGACGGGTGTCGTCGTGGGGCAGACGTGTGATATCGGCGAGTACGTCAAACTCTATCAAGGTGTGACCTTGGGTGCTCTCTCGTTTGATACCGACTCGGATGGCAACCTGGTCCGCGGGATCAAACGCCATCCGACGATCGAGGACCGCGTGGTCATTTATGCCAATGCGACGGTGCTCGGAGGTAGGACCGTCGTGGGACATGACTCCGTGATTGGCTCCAGCGTTTGGGTCACGAGCAGTGTGGCGCCCCACACCACCGTGGTACTGGAGAAACCCCGCTTGCGCGTGCGTGCGGAATCGCCGGTTGGCCTCGAAGCCGAACTGGACTTCAACATCTGACCAGCGGCCATGTATGACGGTTTGATCCTAGGTGCCGGCGCGATCGGACTCTCATTGGCCTATGAGTTGGCCCAGCATGGTTGGAAGGTACGCGTGGTGGATCGCGGCGAACCAGGACGCGAGGCTTCCTGGGCCGGTGCGGGCATTCTGCCGCCGGCGAATCAACAGCATGCGCGCGACCCGCTAGAACAGCTGCGCGGCCTGAGTTGCCGTTTGCACGTGTCCTGGGCCGAGCAGCTTCGGGCGGAGACCGGCATCGACACGGGCTATCGTGCTTGTGGCGGCATCCATGTCGCGCGACAACCGGGGGAAGTCGCCTCGCTGAAGGTGGCTGTTCGGGACTGGTCGGCGGAAGGTATCGAGTCCATCCCTTTGGATGCGGCGGGCTTGAGGCAGCGTGAACCGGCCTTGGCCGCGTTTCACTCAGGCCAAGTCACGGCCGCCTATTGGTTACCGGGCGAGGCCCAATTGCGCAATCCTTGGCACATGAGAGCCCTTCTGCGTGCCTGTGAGCAACGGGGCGTGGAGATCTCGCAGCGGCAGGAGGTGCTTGGTTGGGAAACGGAACACGGGTCCGTGACGGCAGTGAAAACCGCCAGAGGAGCCCTCCGTGCGCGCACGATCTGCGTGGCGGCTGGCGCTTGGACGACCGCGCTCCTGCAACCGCTGGGCCTGCGCTTGGAACTGCGACCGTGGCGGGGGCAAATGGCCCTGCTGGGCGGGCCGCGTGGCTTGCTTCAGCATGTCATCAACGAAGGGCCTCGCTACCTAGTGCCGCGCGATGATGGACGCGTATTGGTCGGCTCGACGATGGAGGATGTGGGCTTCGATAAATCGACGACACCGCATGCCGTCGCCCAACTCGTGCAATTCGCGCATGAGTTGGTACCAGACTTGAGAAGTGCGCCGATCGAGCAGTCCTGGGCCGGGTTGCGCCCTGGTACGGGTGATGGCATGCCGTATCTGGGGCGCATGCCTGGGTACGACAACCTCTTTGTGGCCGCCGGACACTTCCGCAACGGACTCTATTTGTCCCCGGCAACGGCCGTGGTGATGGGGCAAATCATGCGGGAGCAAGCCCCCGCGATCGATCTGACAATGTTTCGCCCCGCTCGGGGCTAGAAACGCGCCGTTGGGGAACACGGCGCACGTTGGCCGCTGGTTCGCCCCCCCCTGGACCGATACACTCACGGTGCCACAAAACCACGCGCGCGGGGAGTTTTTTTCGATGGACGATGAATCGCTGCCAACGATTGCCATCCTGGGAGCCGGTCCGATCGGATTGGAAGCGGCTCTGTACGCGCGTTTCCTGGGCTATAAGGTAGACGTCTATGAGCGTGGACGCGTAGGCGAATCATTGATTCACCGCAAGCGCGAGCCGCTATTGGCGCCGTTCGAGTTCCATCGCTCGCCCCTCGGTTTGGCCGCGCTCGCCTCGCACGATCCCGCGTATCGGCCCGACGATGCGGCGGTTATAACCTGCCGCAAGTGGCTCAAGACCTACCTGCGACCCTTGGCAGAGACCGATCTGTTGGCCGACGTGATTCACGAACACACGGCTGTTGTCGGTGTGGAACGGGGCTCGGCCGCAGCGACCGCGACGGCCGAGGCAGACACAATTGATGCGGACGCAGTTGAGATGGACACCGTTGAGATGAATGCGGAGAGCCGTTCCTCGTTTCGGATTCATCTGGTCAAGATTTCGGATGATAGTCGGCATGCGGTCACTGCGCACGTCGTGTTGGATGCCACCGGTTTTCAGTCCGATTGCACCTGGCATGACGCGCTGCGGGTACGGCCATCGGAATCAACCGGCCGCTTTCCGACCTGGAAATTGCATTTGCCGTCGGACGCGATCGATGATGGTCACCTTCCTCTTGATCCGCGCACGACCGAGATCCGCATGCAGCCGAATCCGGAGCCTGGCTTC
>SXHS01000151.1 GCA_005773145.1 Planctomycetaceae bacterium
ACGCTGCATGTCGCCGAGCCCGACCTGTGGGGACATGTACAATATGGTCGCGATGCGCTCACGGATGGACTCGCGACCACAACGACCTACTCCTATTCGGCCGAGGGTTATCCCTGGGTCAATCATGAAAATCTAAGCGAGCTGCTGTTCGCTTTGGGTGTCGACTATCTGGGAATCCCCGGCCTTTTGATGGTCAAGTGTGGCCTGGGGCTCTTGATGGCCTCTTGGTTGATTGGCTTGGCGGTACGGCGAGGAGCGCAACCATTAGTGGCTTGTGCCACGACCCTCATGGTGGCGATGACCTTGGTCTCTTACTGGCAAATGCGGCCGCAGCTATTCAGCCAGCTGCTGTACGCGATGTTGATGGGCCTGTTGTGTCTGTCGTTCCAGGAGTGGGAAGGTAGCTGGCGACTCCCTTGGTTGTCCGGCGCCTGGCGAGATCAGGCAAGGACGAACCTGCCGATTGCCCACCGGCCGTCGTGGTTGCTCTGGTGCGTGCCGCCGCTATTCGTGATCTGGGTAAATGCTCACGGTGGGTTTGTTGCTGGCTTGGCGTTGCTCCTGGCTTGTTTGCTGGCCCGCGCGGCCGAGGCGTTTTTGACGATGGGCCGCGGTGCCTACCCAGCGCTGGCACGTATGGGGACGGTTGGGCTCGTGGCCGTTCTGGCGACCCTCTTGAATCCCTACGGTCCGCGGCTGCACCTGTGGTTGATCCAGGCCATGGATGTGCCGCCGCCCGAAATCACGGAATGGCAACCGTTAAGTCTCGCCAGTGAGGCGGCTCCGGCCGTCGGGTTGCTGGCAGTGGTTGGCTTGGCTTCCTTGTGGGGGAGTCGTCGCAGCCTGGATGCTACACAATTGCTGCTGTTGGCCCTGACCGCGTGGCAGGCCTCGCGTCACGAGCGCCATGTCCCTTTTTTCGCGATCCTCAGCGGCCTGGTGATTCCGCCCCATCTGCAATCACTGTTGGACCGGATGCGACGCGGATCGACCGCAGATACCAGGACGACGAACGCCGAATCGACAGCCGACATTGGCCAAAGAATCCTCGCCAACCGGTGGACTCGATCCGGCATCTACGGGTTATTGTTTTTGGCTGCGTTGGGACTGGGGCTCCGCATGCGACAGATCACGGTGCACCGCCATTTGTATCCGGTTTCGGCCGTGGAGTTCATGGCGCGTCACCATTTGGGGGGGCGCACGGTCGTGACCTATAACTGGGCGCAGTACGTGATTGCGGCGTTGGGACGCGGGGACGAGCACCGCGAAGCCGTGCAGGTCGGCTTCGATGGCCGCTTCGATACCTGCTATCCCGCACTTGTGCTCGATCAACACTTTGATTTCATTCTTGGAGCGGACGAAGCGTCGGTCCGACGGAGCCGCAGCCAAGCATCGGGGGCGCCCGATCCGGCACGGCATGTTCGTGAAGGGCATCCCGAACTGGTGTTGATCAATCGTCGTCAAACGCCGTCGGTGAACGTGATGCAGCGGGAGGCTGGTTGGATCCTGCTCTACCAGGACCAAATCGCCCAATTGTGGGGACGGTCCGACCGCTACGACGACCAAAGCCGTGCTACCTACCTTCCCCCGGCGCAGCGGCAGATCTCCGATGCGGCTCAAACGGGTACCGAGGCCTGGCCGGCACTGCCCCGTGCAAACGCAAACGGCTAAACGCGATCCTTCAGGCCCTTAAGCGGAATGATCTTGACGGCGTTTCGGGCCGGCTTGGCCTTAATAACGGTCTCTTGTTTGGTGAAGGGGTTGATACCCTTGCGTTCGGGTGTCGCCGGTTTGCGAACCACCTTGATCTTCATGAGGCCGGGAATATTGACCACACCCGGCCCGCGTTCCGACAAACCCTCGGTAATCAGATTCCCGAGCGCGTCGATGACACGCGTGACTTCGTTTTTGTTGAGGTCGGAGGCATCGGCCAAGGCTTGCAACAATTCGGTCTTTGTCAAGGGTTTCTTTTCGTTTCCGCCCATGCGTCGTCTCCTTTGGATTGGTAGGTTTCCCGGGAAGTTCGCTCCACGAATGGCAGCCGGCAGCCGAAGGCCCCCCCAGGGCGCACTCCGCGGGGCGCATGCCAAGTCACACTCTGCAGGGCACACTGCGACCGCAAAATGACTCCTTTCGGCCATCCTGCACCGTCATGGTCCCCCTATCATGGGGGAAATTACAGGGCTTGAAAAGCCAGCCAAGGGCCATTTCGGCGTTTCAGACAAGAAAAAAACCGCCGAAGCGGGTAGCTCCGGCGGCTCTTCTGGCCAACATTACTCTGGTAGTAAGGCAAAGAAAGCAAGCCGGCCAGTAAGGCGAAAAAGTGAGTAAGGTGTTGGCTGCCCAGCGTTTACCGTGTTTGGCCCACGGAGTCACTCGGAACGATTCCAGAGAAAAAATCCCGCCCCGGCAACGAGCCGGGACGGGTCTCCCCTCAATGCATTCGGCCCCGGCCAAGCCACCCCAATGGGGTCATTCGCAAGGTGGTCGGTCAGCTGGAGTTGGCCCAGCCGGGGTTCCGAAGTTGCTTGAATTCGTTCGGCCTCAGTCGTTGGAGGCGAATGCTCGCCCCCATCTTGCTAGGCACGGATCTGACCCACTTAGGGCGCAATTTGAAAAAAAATTTGGGGGAGGGTCTCTGAAGTGCCAGCACGACTGGCCAGAAAGGCCAGTTCGAACCGGCACCGGCGAGCAGACCGAGCGCCCCATGAGCCTTCCGATCGTGCCTTTTAGGGTGGGGAGCAACATCGGGAATGCCGGGGAAGGAGTTGTGCAGCGGGGCCCAGCGCATCGCTGGCAGGATAGGTGTACAATCGAGCTGGGGAGTCGACCGTATGGTTCCAGTCGCACAACATGATGCCGACAACATCGAGCTGGACGAAATTCTGGCGGATTACATGCTGAGGTTGGACGCTGGGGAGAAAGTCTCGCGTCAAGAATTGTTGTCGACTTTCACCCAGTTCCAAACAGAACTCGTCGAGTTCTTTGGGACCTACGACCTCTTGCAGAACCTGTCGCATCTTTCCACGCACGGGCATACCCATGCAACGCGTGCTGCCTCAAGCGGATCCGATTCCGAGCAAGGCCCGCGTTCCGCAGGCTCCACGGAGAACACGATCGACCTCCTCTCGTCGGCATCCGATGAGGTTGCTCGGATCGGCGGTTCCGAGCCTCATGAGGTCCCCGAAATGATCGGCCGCTATCGGGTCGTCGCGGCTTTGGGAGAGGGGACCTTTGGTCGTGTTTATCGTTGCTTCGATGAACTTGCCCATCGCGACGTAGCCATTAAATTGCCGCGCGGCAAGAAAGACTCCGGGCGCGTGAGTGAGTTCTTGCACGAAGCGCAAAGCGCAGCGCGACTGCGGCACCCGAACATCGTCACCGTGCTGGATGTCAATCAGGATGAGCATGGTCGACTCTATATCGTGTATGAGTATATTGCCGGCAGCACACTGCGTGATTGCTTGGAACGCCGTTCGTATTCTCGAGACGAGGCCATCGGCTGGGTGGCCGACATCGCGGACGCACTCCATGCGGCCCATCAAAGTGGTGTGGTGCATCGCGATATCAAGCCCGCAAACATTCTGATCGATGAACAGCGTCGAGCCCGCCTGGTCGATTTTGGACTATCCAAACGAGACGATCGTTTCTTCGCCAACGATCGTAATCAAGTGCTTGGCACCTACAACTACATGAATCCCGAGCAGGCATCGCGCAAGTCGGACTGGGCCAGCGCTCAATCCGACGTTTACTCGCTGGGGGTCGTGCTCTACGAAATTCTTTGCCGTCGTCTCCCCTTCCGCGCCAGTAACAATGCGGATCTGTTGCAGCAGATTCGTGAGCGGTCTCCCGAACCGCCGCGGGCAATCGACGATTCGATTTCCAAGCCGCTTGAGGACATCTGCCTGCGCGCCATGGCCCGCAACCCGGCGGATCGTTTTCGTACCGCCCGCGACATGGCGCAAGCGTTGCGTCGGGCGCTAGAACCATCCAGCACCGGTCGATGGTCGCCAATCGGAAAATTTGTCGGCACCATGGGGACCGCGGCCGCGTGCGCCTCCTGCATGGCATTCGGCGTGCAATGGTACCTCCAGCCCCAATCGACCGTCTTATCGGACGCACGTTCCCATTCGACGGCAGACCCAAGTGCCACACATCCGGACCGAGATAGCGCTTCCCCCAATGTCCCTACGATGGCGCCGCCGACGGCGGTAATGACACATCCCCGGCTAACGATCTCCCTACAGCGAGCCCAAGAAGAAGGTTACTGGAAACTACTCGAAGCTGACGACTTTCCTCTGCAAGTCGGCGACAAGATCCAGGCTACAGGCAAACTGGTCGGCGATCGAACCGGCTACCTCTATATCTATCATTGGTCCGAGTCCGACGGCAAATTCCAGCGATTGATGCCGACGGACGAGCAGTTGGCGGATCAGAAACGTACCCAAGAGTTGTGGGCACCGGCTGGAGCCCAGGCTGGAGACCAGGCACAGTGGATTCCCATCAAGAGCTTGGACGGAATCGACGTCTTGTTCGTGGCCGCATCCGAGCAACGACTCTCCGCCGACGAACTGGCTGCCTTTGAAAAGCAACCAAGAAAAATCGAAAACTGGGGGATGACGCCGGACTATTTCGATTTTGGTAGCGCGCCGGAAGAAGGAAACGACTCGGCCCCTATGCGAGGACTGGGAACCGCGACCGTAACGAGTCCTCGTCACACGCCAGCGTTAACACGGCTGCGCTCCGAATTGGAGCCCGTGTTCAGCCATTACCACGGATGGGTGATCCGCTATCAGTAGGCGCCGTGCCGCCCCCAAGTGTCCGATCTTTGGAACTCGACTGGGTGCGATTTGAGCCATCGTCAGGAGCTTCCGTGTGGATTGAAGGGTCTGTGACAGTCGGGCAAGGTGCGGCGGGCCCATTCATGCTCTTGGAACGTCTTTTCGTCCCGGCCCATTGGCTCGATTCCTTGCAACTCGCGCTGGCAACTGAGATAATGAAAAGAAGTGGCCACGCGGTGCCTCTTGCCAACGTCTCTTCACCAAAGGGCCGGCCGTCGGCTGGGAGCCGTTACCTTTTCGGCAGTAATTTCATGCGCAGTGGATTTCTCCAACATCGATCCCCCGGGAAGCGTCGCGGTCGCTCCTCGCTGCGAGGCTGGAGCCCTTCCCTGGAGATCATGGAGCCACGAGTACTGCTCGCTGGAGACATTCTCGCCTCGATTCAAGGTACGGTCTTTCACGATGTGTCACGCAATGGTTCCGCAACGGGAGCCCCGACGATTAACGGGGCTACGGTGCGGCTATTTCGCGACTCGGGCAATCTGCAATTTGACAATGGCGCGTCAACGGGCGACGATGTGCTCGTTGGGACGCTGATGACGGGAGCGAACGGACGATATCAATTCGAAGATCTGAGTCCTGGTATCTATTTTGTGCAAGCCAATCCCGTCGCTGGGCTGCTGCTCCCCACCAACAGCGCCGTGCGACGAATCGAGATTCCCGCCAGCGCGCTGAGCGGCCGCCAGGGGCCGTTCGTGGATTCCTTTGATATCGGTCGACAGATTGTCTCCGATCCTCCCTTCGCGCAGGTGACGCAACGATCTTCATTCGACGGAGCCTTGTCTCACATCCTCGGTGGGGAACGAGACGTCGCGGTTGATACGACGACCGGAATCTTGTCCGTCGCCATCAATAACGCGCAGCCGGGCCTATTGGAATTTGAGTCCACACCCGCAGGCGGCGGCACCCTGAAATTGGTCTGGGATGGGGATAACAGCGGGCAGTTTTCCCCCACAGGTTTGGCAAACCGCGATCTGACCGATGGCGGACAGTGGACGGCGCTTGAAGTGGGCGCGGTTGCACTGCAGGGCTCCGCCACTGGAAAGCTGCGAGTTTTTTCGAATGCTGGTCGGGCCTCCGAATTCAGTTGGACGCTGCCAACCGCATCCGGCAATGGGACGCCTCTTGTGGTGGACTTCGAGCAGTTCCAAGCCGTGATTGGCCTTGGTGCGGACTTCTCGGCCGTTGGCGCTGTCGAATTGGAGATTGTGACGTCCCCGGGATCGAGTGGCGAAGTGGACTTTGTGCGGCTCGTTGGCCCTACGCCGTTCGCCGCCGATTTTGGTCTGCTCACGGCAGCCGACTTACGAGTGACCGTAGAAAACGCTCCGGCGGTGATTGCTGGGCAATCGTTGATCTACACGTTCCTCGTCGCCAACCAAGGCCCCAGCAACACGAGCAACGTGCAGTTGGAGGCCAATCTACCAGTCGAATTGTCGCTGATCGCAGTCACGCCCAGCCAAGGAAGCGCGCAGGTCACCGGACAGCTGGTCCGCGCCCATTTGGGCAATTTGGCCAGCGGACAAAGTGCCACGGTTCAAGTGCACGTCTCAGTCAGCGTCACCGCCGCCGGTACCATCACGACGACCGCCACGGTATCGGGTCCGGACTTTGATCCGCAGCTGAACAATAACACGGCCAATCCCGTGGTGCTGGTCCAACGCACGATTCCATCGGGCAATTTGCCCCCCCGCTTGGACCTGAATGGCCTGCTCGCTGGTTTGGATCTCGATCTGCTGGTCCCGGCCGGGGTTGGTTCTGCTCCCGCCGTCGACCCAGACACGCTCGAGATCACGGATCCCGATAGCGATCTGATGCAATCCGCAGTTGTGCTGCTTGTGAAAGATGCTTCCACAAAACCGTTTCCACCCGACATGTTACGGGTCGACGTGAGCGGTACATCGATCACGGCTGCGTTCGATCCGGTCTCGGGCGCGTTGACCCTTTCGGGCCCTGGCACCTTGGCTGAATACCAGCGTGTCTTGCGCTCGCTCCGTTTCGACCATCCGCTCCGCGGATATGAGGTGATGACGCAGGTCTTGTTGTTGACGATTAGCGATGGTCAGGTATCAAGTCCCACGGCGCAGTCTCGCTTGACATTGGATCGCTTCGTGATTGTGGCAATCATTCTACACGCCGATGCCGCGAGCATTCCGATTCCGGTGCCGAGCGCCGTGGTTAACGGACAGCCCGCCTTGGGTGGCGTTGACGCCGGCGGCATGGGGGGAGATCGATTTGCTGCCTACGGGCTCGGTGGGAGTGCCGCGCCCAGTGCGAAGCCCTCCCCGTTGGGTGTCGACGCGGCCATCGCGGGGCTTGATGACTTTGGCACGGGTGGCGATCGTCTCGATAGAATCCTGGAGTATCTGGCGGATGGCGATGCCGCGCAAATGATTGCATTGGACTCGGGCGATGAGATCGTCCCTCGCCAGGCCGTCTTGAAGCCGGCCATCGCGTCGATACCCGTGGCATCGCCGGCCGTGGTCGCGACGATTCCCGTGTTGCCCGTAGAGCGAGCACCCGAGTCCGAACTGGAACGGCCATCAAGTTGGCTGCAATGGTTGCCGTTCATTCCGTTGGTAGCAATCCCGGCATTCGTCTATCGTCATTATTGGTGGCTGTTATGGCGCAAGCGCAAGGATTCGGGCCCGAGACAGTCGCAGCCGTCCTGATGTCGCAGCGACCTGTCGTCGAACAGGTCCCCTGCGCCGGAGTTGGACATGGACCCAGCATGGAGATCGTTGAAACGTGGGGCGTCTTTCGGTTGGAGCTCATGGCTCCTGCTGTTCGTGTGCGCCCCTGGCATGGCCCAGTCCCGATCAGACGAATTGCAGTCGGCACTGCATCGCGCGGAACGCCTGTATCGTGATGGTCAGTACCGTCAGGCGTCCGAGACACTGTCGCAACACAATGAGGCATGGTCATCGGACCAGACGGCATCGCGTCAGGTGGCTGAGTACCTGCGGTTGCTTAGCCAGCTCGAATACGCATCCGGTCGCTGTCAGTCCGCACTCGTCGCAGGTGAGCGCTACCAGGAAACCTTACGTCGACTGGCCCGCGTCAATCCGGATGAGCTGGAAGTACCGCTACGCGACATGGCCTTGCACATGTCCGATGTGTATCTGGAACTCGGACAGTTTGCGGCGGCGCGACAAGCTTTGGATTCAGCCCGCCCATCCACGGTCGGGACCGATCTCCCACGGCGATTGGCCGAAGTGAGACGCCTGGTAAAACTGGCGGAGCTGCAGCGGCGAGAAGGAAACGCCAAACCGGCAGAAGTGACGCTGCGTCGAGCTTCGTTACTTGCCAATGAGATTCGGTTAGCTGCTTCTCAATCCAACGCCTCGGCGGCCCTACGCAAGGATGCCGAGTTGCTGGTTCCGCAGGTCTTACTGCAATTGCGACGCGCGGGAGAAGCCGTGCCGTACGTGAATGACGCCCTACAGAAGTCGACCAGCGACATTCCTCGACGCATTACATTGCTGATAACATTAGCCCAATGCCAGGCTCAATTGGAACAACATGAACAACAGGGGGCTACCCTCCAGCAGGCCTTAAGGCTTCAGCAACAGCGAGATGCCGATAAGCCATCGGCCGAACAGGGGGCCCTCTGGTTTCAGTTGGGGCAGGCGCGATGTGAGCTCGATCGCCAGTCGGCTGACGGGCGCCAAGCGGTCCAATCCGCCGCCCGAATTTACGAACAGTTGGCGGCGGCGACTGTCAGCACGGATCCCGAGCGAGTGGCTCGGATCGCGGCCTGTCAACAACTGCAAGACATTTATCAGTGGCTGCAACAATGGGAGGACGCCATCCGCGTTACCACCCGACTACTTGAGTACCGGCGGGAATCATTGGTCGCCGACGATCCAAGTATTTACCGAACTCTGACGACATTGGGCACATTGCACGCACGGCGCCATCAATATCAAGCTGCCGCAGCGCCACTGCGGGAATCCGTGGCCTTTTGGCGTCGCCGAACGCCATTGGCCCGCGATCCGTTTGCTTCGGCCGCAAATCAATTAGCCGAGGTACTTCGCGCTACCGGCCACTTCAGCGAGTCGCTGTCGCTCTTTCAGGAGGTCTTGGCGGTTCGTCAGCAAGAACGCAAACCCCGCGTGATTGAGCAGGCTCGCGCTCATGCGAACGTCGCCGTGGTGTTGGCGGCCAAGGGGCGTTACCAAGAGGCAGCACAACACTACAACCAGGCACGGGCCTTGTGCGACTCGCCTAGCGTTGCCCAGCAGCACGATGCCCGCGAAGTGCTTAGTTTCACCCTGTTGAATCAGGCGATGTTGGCGAAGTCTCAGCTTCAATTGAAGGCAGCCGTTGAGTATTGCGAACGCGGGCTTCAAGTCCGGCAAGACATGCCGCAGACCGATCCAGTCGATCTGATTCCCTATTACAACGCGATGGTCTCGCTTCAATTGGCGCAAGCGGCAGCGGACAACTCGCCCTCCGAAACGACTTCGCCAGATTCGTCTGATCGGATCCCCCGCGCCGCGCAACTGGCTCGTCAATCACTGGCCATTGGTCAACAACACCAGGTCGGGCCGGCCCTCACGGCCGAAGCCCGCTATTTGCTAGGTCGCGTCCTCTATCTACAAAAGGAATGGGCTGAGGCCGAGCATGAGTGGCGGCAAGGACTGGAAGAGGTACGTGGCACCGGCGATCGTGAGCTCGAAGCAAGGCTCCTCGGATTCCTGGCCAAAATCCCGCTCGGTGAATTAGCCGCGCTGCCCGCGGTGACCCGCCCGACATCCGAAGAGGAGTGGCCTGCCTATGAGGCGGCTGTGCGGCAGGATCGCCAAAAGCGATACGAGCAATTGCATCGGTCCGATGCCCAATTGCAAGAGGCCATCGGCCTGCATCGCACCCTGGAAGCCTACCCCAGTCTGCAATTTATTGCGCTCGTCGATCGCGCGCAGCTGCAACGTACCTTGTCTCGCATTTGCCTCGACTGGTCGGCGGTCGAACGATCGGAGTCCACGACCGACAACCGCGAGCCTGGTAACCGCGGCTTGGCCCTGCGGCAGGAGGCGGACCTAGCCCGACTGGCCGCACGCCAAGCGCTCAAGGAAGCCGTCACGCTGATTGAGGCCCCGCGCGCGTCCACCACGGGGGCTGAGGGGGACCGTGCCGAGTTCTTCTCGCAATATGTCGTGGCGTTCGACCTGCTGGTGGAATGGAGCGTCGCGGACGGGGAATTCAAGGATGCGATTCAGTACGCGGACAACAGCCGCAACCGTACGTTCCTCGACCAGATCCGCACGGCGGGAATCGACCTGCGGCATTCGCTCCGTGACACACCACAATCCCATCTTCTGACGCGTGAAGATGAGCTGCTGGAGCAATACACCAAGGTACGTCACGAGATCCTGGCCGCAGCGTCGGGACAGTCACCGCCAGAGCAGCGGGAGTCCTTAGTGCGAGAATTGGTCCGCGCCAGGGAAGAATATGCGAATATACAGAACGCGATTCGCGATGCCAGTCCCTTTTATCGTGAGGTCCTTCGACAAAGAAATCAGCAGGATGCTCTCTCGGTGCTTCAGACCGATCTGCCGCGTGAAAACGCCTGTGTGTTGCGCTATTACCTGGGGCGTACACAGGGCCACTTGTTCCTGATGACCCCACAAGAGACGGAGATCCACCATTTTCACCTAACGTACTCGCCCCCTGGGGTTGAGAAACCGATTCCCTTATCAAGCGCCGTCGCCACGCGCCTGGTCCACCAGTATCTGCAAGTGATTCGCGATCGAGAGCAGGCGGGAGCATTTCTACGCTCGGCACCCGAGACTGTGACGAGCGCCCGAGATGAGATGCAGCCCGCGCACGCCGTGGCGCTCACCGAAGGGCTACTCCCGTCGCAAGCGCGCCGTGTCCTGGCAGACGCCGCCCCCACACGCATCATTGCGATCCCCGACGGCGCTCTCCACCAACTTCCGCTCGAGGCCCTGCTACTGCGAGCTGAACCACCGGAATATGTCTTGGACGCATTGCCTCCGATTAGTTACGCGCCTTCCGCCATGATCATGGCAGCACTTAAGAATCGGACCGGCGCCAAGGTCAACACGCCCGTTTCCGTGCTGACCATTGGCAACCCCCAGTATCCCAATCAGCGGCTGCCGGGATTGGCCCGTCAATGGGGAGCATTTTCCGACTTTGTCGCGCTCGGCGGACAACTTACCATGTTGCCGATGACCGAAACGGAGTGTGCGGACGTTGCGGAGGCCTGGGAATCCTCGGGTGCGCGCCCCGTGGATCGGCTTCTGGGACGGCAGGCCACCGAAGAAAAGCTGCGTGGTCTAGCGGAGGGGCGTGCGATCCTGCACATCGCCGCCCATGGTCTGATTGATCAACAACACGAGAATCTATTCGGTGCCATCGCCTTGACGCCTGGCAGCAGCGGCCAAGCGAGAGATGATGGCTTGTTGTCGCTGTACGAAATCCACCAGCTTCCACTCGCTCAATGCCAATTGGCCATTCTCAGCGCCTGTCAGACCAATGTCGGACCGGAACGTCCGCTCGAGGTAGGATCCACGATGGCCCGCGCCTTCCTGGCCGCCGGCGCTCATCGGGTTGTCGCCAGCCATTGGAGTGTGGATGATCGATCCACCGCTCAACTGGTTGCGACATTCGTGCAACAGCTAACACAAGTCGACGATGCCGGCCCCGTGGACTATGCACGCGCACTTCAAATCGCCCGCCAGCGAGTGCGTCAGGACCCACGCTGGGGCTCGCCGTTTCATTGGGCCCCACTGGTACTCATCGGGCCTGCACTCAACGTAACGAATCGCGAGACGGGCCGCCCGGCGACCGATTCCGTCGACCGCTAGGCGACCCCTGATGCCGGGATGGGGATGAATTCGGCCTCCTGGCGCGTTATGATGGGGCATTCAATCCCGGGAGGAATGGGATGGGTGCGAGTTCGAGTGGTGTCGAGGGAATGCTGGACGACCTGCGGCGCGGCGACGCGCGCGCTCAAGGTCGGCTGTTGGAAAAATATCGCGCCTACCTCCGCATCCTCGCAGAGCACGCCATCGGCCCAGTGCTGAAAAAACGAAGCGACGCCTCGGATATCGTGCAACAGACCTATCTCGATGCGGTCCGTGATATCGAGCGCTTTCGAGGGACGACCGAAGCGGAATTTTCGGGCTGGATCAAGCAGATCCTGCTGCGCAACATTGCCAACTTGGTTCGCGACAACCGGGCCGCCAAACGAGATGTCCAGCGGGATCAACATTTGTATGGCCCGGACGGTAGTGCGTCCATATCCTGGTTTCAGCCGCAAGCCGATGACCCAAGCCCCAGCCAAATCGTCATGCGGGGCGAGGCGGCCATTCGTCTATGTGTGGTGCTGGACGGACTCCCGCCCGACCAGCGCGAGGCCGTTCGCCTGCGGCATATTGAGGGTTGGCCCCTTCTGCAAATTGCCACACACCTCGATCGTTCGACCGTGGCCGCCGCCGGTCTGATCAAGCGGGGCCTGCAGACCCTTCGCCGGCAATTGGCCGAGGAGTCGTGGGGTTAATGAAGCGTGAAGGATTTTTCGCTGCGGCCGGTCGTTCCCGGGCTCCCGCCTGGGAACGAGATAAAACTACACGCACGAAGCGCAAGCGAGTGAGTCCCACGCCAATGAGGGTTGTGCGGCATTCGGCGGGAGTGCGCACGCATCCCGATGGTTTCTCGGCGTCAACCGTGTTTCCGGTCGTCACAGAGGATAAGGCGCCGCCTGGGAACGAGAAACCCCACATTTTCCCGGTAAAAATCCTTCACGGCGTTGCCCGCAGGGGCCACACATGTCAGCCTGGGGTGGAGCGCAGCGCAACCCCAGGTTGTGGGCCGCCACGTCCGATCTGCCCCAACTGGGCGATCGCCAGTGGAGGCCCCGAATTCGGGTTGGAGTTTTTTGGCCCGTTTGACATAATAAAGGTATGGCACAGCGAAATTTCCTGCCCGGGGATTGGGTCATTTACCACAAGGCGAAGTTCAGCCAACACCCCGGTCCCAGGGCACGCGAGATTGATCCCGCACCACACGGCGAACTGTACGCCTACGCGGTGGACAAATACTGGACCGTCGAAGAAATTCACAACGACGGCACGATCAAGGTGCGGACCCGACGCGGCAAGTCGTTGGTCCTCGCGGCCAACGACATCAATCTCCATCGAGCGACTTGGTGGGAGCGCCTTTGGTACCGTTCTCGCTTCCCGAGCTTCGCCCGCGTCGCGATTTGAAATCTCAAAATCTCAGATTTCAGATCTCAAATCTCAGATTTCAGATCTCAAATCTCAAATCTCAAATCTGAATTTTGAAATCGCTGGCCAGTACGCCGCAGCTCCAATCAGCAACTCGAGTCGGCCGTGCATGCATTGTCGGCGTGACCACAATGCCCAAGTCGCAATCGCCTACGACGCAACCGAAGTGTGCATGCTGGTTTGAGATGGCCGCGCAGCAGGACGTGTATCGGCGACATCCAGGTCGCCGGCCAACGCCTCGTCTTCTACTACAAACTGTTCGCCGGTGACCGTGTCGCGCAAGCCGCGCAACCCACATTCCCACACATCCGCCCGCTCTAGGGACCGTTGCGACAAGGCCAACTGTCGAAACGTTGGCGGATCAACGCGCGTGTAGCGGGTGTTACTAGCAGAGGCAACACTCTTGGGGCCGTCTGGGCTGGGTGCCGACTGCTGGGCGGGATGAATGGCCGCCTTGCCGTGCCGAGATGGATCCTGCGCTCGTTCCTGCATGTTGCGACTGCCTTGCTGGTCTAGATTCCTTTTCCGGACGGCGCCTCTTAGGATCGCCGTCTAGCCCATGGATCCATCTTGGAATATTCGGGAAGGTCTTGCAACCCCCCCAGCGTCCAGACCGGCCGCATTCCCGGCACTACGGCCACAAGTCCTTTCAAGGGTTGGGCTTGTGTACAGCACACGGGGCCCCCGGCCAGTCCGGTGCCGGTGAGATTCGGGGGCCGATCGGGAGCACGGAGTTCGGCTCAGTTGTCCCGCGGATCGCGAAACCGGTAGCCGACCCCACGAACGGTTTCCACCAGTGATGCGTGTTCGCCTAACTTCTGGCGGACGGAGCGAATATGGACATCAATCGTTCGTTCCAAGACGATCGTGTCATTCCCCAGCGCAGCATCGATTAGCTCAGCTCTGGAGAATGCGCGGCCGGGTTGGCGGATCAGCGCATCGAGCAGTCCGAATTCGGTGCGGGTCAGATCGAGCAACTTGCCGTCGAGCGTTGCGCGATGCCGTTGGCGGTCAATCGCGACCTGCTGGCAGGTCACCGTTTCGCTCGTATCCGACTGTTGGCGTCGTCGAAGTAGGGCCTTGATATGCTCCAACAGCACTTTAACGCTGAAAGGCTTGGTGACATAATCATCCGCCCCCATGCTAAAGCCAACAATTTGGTCCACCTCCTCAGACTTGGCGGACAGAATTAAGACCAACACGTCACGCGTCTCAGATTGAGACCGCAGTTGGCGGCAGACTTCGATGCCATCCACCACGGGGA
Source organism: Planctomycetaceae bacterium (assembly GCA_005773145.1). Classification (GTDB taxonomy): domain Bacteria; phylum Planctomycetota; class Planctomycetia; order Pirellulales; family Pirellulaceae; genus SXHS01. Next base: position 14,361 of record SXHS01000151.1, read on the forward strand.
GCATGAGGTCGAGCACGATCAGGTCGAACGGATTGGCCTGCGCGAGGGTCAGACCACTCTGTCCATCGCGAGCAACGGACACATCGTATCCAGCCTTCTTGAGATTGAAGGTGAGCACTTCAATGAGGGCACTGTCATCTTCGATTACTAGTAGTCGAGGTTTGGGCATGACCATCTCAGCAGTGGCGGGCAAGTCAACTTCGGATCAGGCCTCACCGTGCTGCATCGCCGTGGCGAAACACTGATGAGACCCTTAAGACACCGTTCCGGTTGTGGGGGCGGCATCCCGGGGAAACAAGGGCCCCAGGTGGCGATGTCGTGTGATATCCCCCTTCACCAGGTAAATAACATCCTCGGCAATATTGGTCGCGTGGTCGGCAATTCGTTCGATATGCCGCGCCATGGAAAAACAATGTAAAGCGGGTTCAATGAGCTCTGGTCGAGTTCGCATGACCTGATACAACTCGGCGATCACTTCGATACTGCAGGCGTCCACTTCCTCGTCGCGGGCCACCAAGGCCCCGGCGGCAACCGTGTCGAGTCGAACAAAATCGTCCAACGCATCATGGACCATTTGTTTGGCCAGCTCCACCATCTCGTGAAGTCGACTCGGGACCTGGAACTGGCGATGCGGTTCCAAACGCAGGGAACTTTCTGCCACGTTGACCGCCAAGTCGGCGATTCGCTCCAAGTCGTTGTTGATCTTCATGACCGCCGCCGTGCGTCGCAGGTCAATTGCGACCGGTTGATGCAAGGCTAGTATTTTTAGGCACTCCTCCTCGATCTGCACCTCGCGTTCGTCGACCTCGCGGTCCGCATCGATGACCTTGCGCGCCAAGTCTGGCTTTCTTTCCCGTAGGGATTGGATCGATCGCTCGATCATCTCCTCCACCAGGGAAGACATTGCCAGGATTTTTCCTTCGACCTCGCGTAGATCGCGTGCCAGGTGCTTACTCATTTCTTCCCCTGTCTATGGGGCTCGCGACTGCGGACCAGACCGCCCAAGCCGCAATGGCCCTTCGATGTTAAGTTCCTACAACCGCTTCGCACAGATGAAAAGGGTGGGATCTCCCCCCTTTATTAAAGACTTCAAGCCAGCTTCACGCAATCTTCACATTTACCTGCTGAATTGTAAAGGAGCCTCCCCGGGCCCTTCATACGGGTTGAAAGGGACGATGCCAGGGGGTAAAAATGAGGAGCGGCGGAATGTGCTTGCGTGCGGGTCGATAACCCAACCGAAAGCTTACCCGCAGGCGGTTCCACCAACAAGGAGTTTCTTGATGCGCCAAGTGTGCCGAGTTCATTTGAGGGCCTTGTGTTTGTGGGCCGGTTGTTTCGGGAGCATGGCGTTGCCAATCGCCACACAAGCGCAGGTGACGGTGGACCCGGCTCTGCCTGACTATCAGGCGGTTCCTGGCGTGTCGGGCACAGTCAAGAGCGTGGGCTCGGACACCATGAACAATCTGATGACGCTCTGGCTGGAAGGATTTCGCCGCTTCTATCCCAACGTGCGCCCCGAGATCGAAGGTAAGGGTTCGTCAACCGCCATGCCAGCTCTGATCAGCGGCGCGGCGTCATTCGGCCCCATGAGCCGACCCGTCAAGGCGAGCGAATCGGATGAGTTTGAAAAACGCTTCGGTTACAAGCCAACCCAACTCGTGACCAGCATCGATCTTCTGGCCGTGTTCGTCAACAACAACAGCCCGCTGAAATCGTTGACGATGCCGCAAGTGGACGCAATTTTCTCCAAGCAGCGCAAACTTGGGGCCCCAGTCGACCTGCGCACATGGGGACAACTGGGACTCAGCGGAGCTTGGGCCAGTGCTCCTATCAGCGCCTACGGACGCAACGCGGCTTCGGGAACCTATGGTTACTTCAAGGAACACGCCTTGGGAAAGGGGGACTTCAAGGATTCGGTGAAGGAGCAACCCGGTAGCTCCGCGGTTGTGCAAGCGGTTGGACGCGATCGCTATGGCATCGGCTATAGTGGGGTGGGCTATGTCACGCCACAAGTTCGCCCCTTGCCGTTAGCTGCGGACGATGAAAGCGAACCGGTGCCGCCAGAGAAGGACCACGCCTACTCGGGGGATTACCCACTAGCACGCGGGCTGCTACTGGTGCTGAGCCAGCCTCCTGGAAAAGAGCTGGATCCGTTGCGCCGTGAGTTTGTGCGTTATGTCTTCAGCAAGCAGGGTCAGCAGGATGTGATCAAGGACGGCTACCTCCCCGTAACTGCGGAAATGGCTCAGGAAACGCTCCGCATGTTGTCTTTGGATAAGACGTCGTCGGACAAACCATAACTCGCGAAAACTCATGTCGCCATCATCATCTCCCCGCGCCCGTGCGCGACGTGGAACGACGCGGTGGACGGTTCGCTGGGGGGATCGCATCGCATCCCGCGTGATCGCGATATGTGGTGTCGCAACCATTGCCGCCGTCTCCCTAGTGTTTGCGCTGTTGGTCTGGATTGCCGGGCCGCTGTTTCGTCCGGCACGTGTGGATCTCACAGCGACCGTCCACACGGACTGGCAGCAAGAGGCTCCGATGTGCGTGGGCACGGATGAGTACCGCGCGATTGGTTGGGGTATCTTTGCCGATGGAAGCCTGCGTTACTTCCACCCCGGCTCCGGCGCGGCCATTGGACGGGAGACGGTGGCGGACCAACCCGTCACCGCCGTAGCGCAGTCGGCCGGAGATTCGCGCGTTCTACTGGGATTGGGCGACGGCTCGGTCCGCATGGTCACCATTGAATTCGCAGCTGAGTTCATTCCGGTTGGCGATGCTCCCCCTGAAGCAGACCAGCTGACCGAGGGGGAGGGCCTACCGTGGCGCCAGGGCGTTTTGCAACGTACCGGCAAGCAACCACTGCGGTGGCAGCGATTGAAATTGTCGTTGCAGGATCCGCTGGTCGTGCAAGCGGGAGTCCCCATCGTGGCTGTCGATGTGGCAGCCACGGACAAGGGCTACACGATTGTTGCCGCGTGTCAGGATGGATCCACGCATTGGGGACGTTGGGCGCTCAAGCGGAATCTGGTTACCGGCGGCCAGAAAATTCAGGGGAAATTTATGCCGGTACCGGCGGCGGCAGGGCGAACCAAGCCGCCGCAGCATGTGTTTGTCACCGGACGGGAGGATGGCGTCTGCCTGATTTGGAGTGATGGGCATCTCGCCCGTTACACTCTACAAAAATCAACCCCGCCGCAAGTCGCAGAAGAGCTCAATGTGCTCGAACAGCGCCCCGATGTACAAGTCACCGCCGCGACACTTTTGTTGGGTCGTGAAACCTTGATCATCGGCGATTCGCAGGGAGGATTGACGGCTTGGTTCACCGTGCGCTCCCGTCGCGCTGAAACACAGGACGGCCGGTGGCTGCTCCCCGTTCATCCGCTCGACGGCATGACACATGATGATCTGCCAGGCACTGGCAGTCGTCCGAGGGTCACCTGCTTGGGCACATCTCAACGTGGCCGCATTGTGACCGCCGGTTTTTCAGATGGCGCCGTGCGGATTTATCAAGTGACCACCGAGAGCCGATTGGCCGAGTGTCCTGCAACCGATGAGCTGGCTTGGCGTCGCGTGCTCCTGAGCCCCAAGGAGGATGGCGTGTGGGCCTTCGGTCCGCAAGGAGAAGTGCACCAATGGAACCTCGATGTCGGTCATCCGGAAGCCACGTTGAGTTCCTTGTTCGGGTCGGTGTGGTATGAAGGAGACGAACGGCCGGCCATGGTCTGGCAGTCCTCGTCGGGGGGCGTCGATTCGGAAATGAAGCTTGGTTTGGGCCCGCTTATCTTTGGGACCTTTAAGGCGACCTTCTATTCCCTGCTGTTCGGCGCTCCTCTGGCGTTCTTGGCGGCCATCTACAGTAGTGAGTTCGTCAAGCAGCGACAGCGCATGCGCATCAAGTCCGTTGTTGAGATGATGGCGAGCCTGCCGAGCGTGGTGTTGGGATTTCTGGCGGCCCTCGTCGTTGCGCCAGTTCTTAAGGATTATGTTTCTGAGGTCTTCACCGGTTTGGTGACGCTCCCGATTACGACGCTAATTGCGGCCTATCTATGGCAGTTGCTACCGCGGCAGACGGCACTGCATTGGGGCTGGCTGCGTCTGCCACTCTTGGCTGTCACGATTTTATTGGCCGGCTGGCTAGCGGTTGGACTTGGCCCGACGGTGGAACGCATGGTGTTTGGTGGCAATGTCATCCAATGGCTCGATCGCCAACACGGCAGTGGATGGGGCGCATGGTTCGTGCTCTGGCTGCCCCTCTGCACCGTGCTGGTAACGGCCGCCGATATGCTTTGGGTACATCCTCTGCTGCGACTGTGGGGCAGGAATTGGTCTCGCCAACGCATGGCCATCGTCCACCTATTCACATTCCTTCTGGGTATCGTATGCGTATTTCTTTTGACCGGATTGGTCTCAAACAGCTTGACCGCTTGGCAATGGGATCCGCGGGGAACGTACTTGGGGACCTACGTGCATTTGAATGCCCTGGTCGTCGGGTTGGCGATGGGGTTTGCAATCATTCCCATTATCTATACGGTAGCCGATGATGCCCTATCGGCCGTACCGAGCCACTTGCGTTCCGCTTCCTTGGGAGCCGGTGCAACACCTTGGCAGACCGCCGTCCGCGTTGTGATTCCAACGGCTATGAGTGGCCTATTCTCCGCTTTGATGATTGGTCTGGGACGCGCGGTGGGGGAAACGATGATCGTCTTGATGGCTGCAGGGAACACGCCCGTTTGGGACTGGAATATCTTCAACGGATTTCGGACCCTCTCCGCGAACATCGCAGTGGAAATGCCCGAGGCGGCCCGAGACACCACCCACTACCGCACTTTGTTTCTGGCGGCGCTCATGCTGCTTGCAATCACCTTCGTGCTCAACACGATTGCCGAAACCGTGCGCACGCGTTTCCGTAAGCGGGCGGTGCAACTATGAGCACACCATCATCCGCCACGGGGCACCCGCCGGTCGCCCCGCCCGAGCCCAATCGAGGCACCCGCCGGCGAGGCCGCTCGAGTCATCGCGGCGCAACATCGTTGCTGTCCGATGGTGAGTCCTTCGTGTGGCTTACTGGCGCTGCCCTTGTCTTTGCGCTGATGATGATCCTCGGCCTACAGACGTTGGTGCTCATTCAAGGACTCGACACATTTCGTCCCACGCCGATCGTGCAGTGGGAACTGCACGACGGCACCCGACTACTTGGCGAAGTGACGCGCGACGAGGACTTGTTGATCGAGCCAGAGGCCATGAGTCAAGAGTCCAAACCTATGCAGGCCAGCCAGCTGCAGGCCCTGACTGCTGGCAACCTGGATCGCGATGGCTTGCGTCGAGCCTTACTCCAACAATCCGAGCGCGACCAAAAACTGCTGCAAGACGTGAACGCCCAACAGGAACGCCTGGATCAGAACCTGGAGCGGTCAACCGATTGGACGAATCGGCCCACGGACACACCGGCACAACGTGTGCATTGGGTCCGCACCGATCGCCATTTCGAACAACGCGAGGAGCTTTTTCGGCTACGAGCATCCCTCGCCGGGCAACAAGAATCCCTGAAAGCCGGAGCGGAAACAAGCCAAGCTGCCATCGAATTTCTTGCGGCAGCCCCCACCGAACAGCCGTTGATCGAGGTCCTCACCAACGCGCCGGAGCCCGTGCGAGTTGCCCTCTGGCAGGCGATACTGCTCAGCGAGTGTGAACGTCGTGGTGTTTCGGGGCTCCATGAAAATCGTCGCAGCCTGCGCACGGGCAATTTTGAACTCACCAACACCCATTCGCATCTGGTACCGCAGCACCAGATCGCCCACGAATCCACCCCCCCTCATGCTCTGGTGGTCGAACGGGTTGCCTGGGGACGCTGCTACGGTGAGGCGCGACGATTCATCCAACGCCATGCCAATTCCGAAAACGAAGCCGATCGCCAATGGAGTCGAGCCCTCGAAGCATTGCAACGGCATGCCGCCGAGATCGCTCCCCCCGATGCGGCGAGCTGGGACGAGGCCGTGCGAACGCTGCAACAACAGCGACTACAGGCGAGCCAGAGCGCGGCCACTCGAAACCGGAACACATGGCAAGAGACCCACCCGCCACGCCCCGACGTCCAATGGCAATTGGAATACGACAGTGGACCGGCCGTCGATTGGGACGAAACCCCGACCGGTCAAGCCGTCACGGCCCTGCGGCAAGTGTCGGTTGGTCAGCAAATGGCCTGGGATGCATTTGTCCAGAACCATCCCCGGATCCGCGAGAGCTTTCACCTGCGGCAACGATTGGAGAAAGAGGAACTCGGTGAGGTCAACCATGTGCGGGAAGAATCCCGATTGGTCGTGCGCCAAGCCGAGATCGATCACGGCATTTCGCTGCGCGAGCTCTATGCTGCAACCGTCGCGGCTCGCGAGCAGTTGGCCGCCGTGGCGCGTGAGCGGCAAGAATGGGACCAAATCGTGGCGTGGCTGGAGAGCTACGCCCAGTCACCTCCAGCACTGCTCGCGGCGGTAAAGCCCACCCCCGCGGCACTATCCGAAAGTTGGCTGGCCCGAGAGCGGCAAGCGAGGGAGGAAGAAAAGGCCGTCGAGGCAAAGGTCCTTCAACATGGACCGGCAGTGTGGGACCAAGTGCAACAGGCGGTGCGGGTCCATGAGCAGGCAAATGAGCGGGCTGATGAGATCCAACGACGCATCGACGAGCTGAAACAGGTCGAGACTTCTTGCCAATTGGAACTGGTCACCAGCAGCGGCCAAGAGATCATCGTTCCGCTGGGAGATATCGTGCGTGCCTACCCCGCGAATCAGTTGAGCACCGCACAGAAGTGGGCCGTCTACGCCTCGCGTTGGCACGAGTTCCTCTGGGACGAACCACGTGAAGCCAATAGCGAGGGGGGGGTTTTTCCAGCCATTTGGGGAACGATCAGCATGACGTTGCTGATGAGCATGGTCGTTGCCCCCTTGGGCGTAATGGCCGCCGTTTATTTACGCGAGTATGCCCGACCGGGTCTGCTTGTAAGTATTGTGCGCATCTCGATCAACAATTTGGCGGGTGTCCCCAGCATCGTCTTTGGCGTATTCGGTCTGGGATTCTTCTGTTACATGGTGGGTGCGTATGTCGACGGCGGACCCGATAATGCGAATTTTACGGCGTGGCCTAGCGCCCAATGGTGGCTGGCCGCTATGGCCCTTGCGATCACGGGAATGGTCGCCTTTGCCCTGAGCCTGTGGGGCATGTCACGCGCGGCCACGAATCGTGGTTATGCGAATCTGTGCGGCAACGGTGCCTTCCTGCTCTGGCTGGTCTGCACCGGGCTACTCGTGCTACTGATCATCAAGAATCCATTTTTCAATGGCTTGTATCAGGCTCATTTGCCCAATCCCACCTTTGGAAAGGGGGGCATGTTGTGGGCCTCGTTGACCCTGGCCCTGTTAACCCTACCGGTGGTGATCGTCGCCACCGAGGAAGCCTTGGCTGCGGTCCCCAATTCGGTTCGCGAGGGATCGTATGGCTGCGGTGCCAGCCGTTGGCAAACCATCCGACGCATCGTCTTGCCCCAGGCGCTTCCCGGCATCATGACCGGTATGATATTGGCCATGGCGCGCGGGGCAGGTGAGGTCGCCCCCCTGATGCTCGTGGGGGCCGTCAAGTTGGCCCCCGAACTGGCCGTGGACGGCAACTTCCCATTCCTGCACGGGGATCGTAGTTTTATGCACCTGGGATTCCATATCTTTGATATTGCCCTGCAAAGCCAGAACAGCGAAGCGGCTCGCCCAGTCGTCTTCACGACCACCTTTGTACTGATTGCAATTATTACCGCACTGAACGCCACAGCCATCCGACTGCGGTCCAAGCTGCGTAAGCGCTTTCAAATGGGACAGTTTTAGCCATGACCAATCCCCCGACGATCGCGGACGCCAATCGCGAAAAACCGCCGGCTCATCCTGTCCCAGCACCGTCCGAGCCAACGTTGGACAATCGCTTGGCTCGTATCGGACGCGGCGAGTTCGTTGAGCCGGTGATTCATCCCTCCTTGAAGGCCGAAAAGGCCGTCCTGGAGGTCGACGGCCTCTCGCTATGGTACGGCGCGAAACAGGCGCTATTCAACATCAGTATGCCCGTTCCGCAGGGAAAGGTGACGGCGCTCGTCGGACCCTCCGGCTGCGGCAAATCCACGTTGTTGCGGTGTGTCAATCGCATGAACGACCTGATTGACAATATCCGCATTCAAGGTGATATGCGACTGAATGGAGACAGTATCTATCAACGCGGCGTGGACGTGATTGAATTGAGAAAGCGCATGGGGATGGTGTTTCAAAAACCGAATCCCTTTCCCATGAGCATCTACGAAAACGTGGTCTACCCGTTACGTATTGATGGCGAACGCGATCGCGCGCTACTCAATGATGTTTGCCAGCGTAGCCTGCGCAGCGCTGCCATCTACGAAGAGGTCAAAGACCGACTCTACGACAGTGCGCTGGGGCTCTCCGGTGGACAACAACAACGGCTCTGCATCGCGCGAGCCATTGCCGGCGAGCCAGAAGTCTTGCTGCTGGATGAGCCCTGTTCGGCACTGGACCCCATCGCCACCGGTAAGATCGAAGATCTAATCAGCGAATTGCGGGGCGAATATTCCATTCTCATCGTGACCCATAACATGCAGCAGGCCTCGCGGATCAGCGACTTCACCGCCTTCATGTACTTGGGACGCTTGATCGAATTTGGGCCCACGGCGCAAATTTTTACCAAGCCTCATCTGCAAGAAACGGAAGACTACGTGACGGGCCGCTTCGGCTAGTGGTGGCAGGCCGCTTTCGCAGGTCACACAGGCTGGAAGCCTATGCCACTCGATGTGGCGGTAGGCATCTTGCCTGCCTCGGTTAGTCCTCGATATTTCGCTGACTCGTATCCGGCGCAAAGAGTATCACCACCATGCCCACAACGTAAATCAACGTGGTCCACTGGCCAATCTTGGCGTAGTCTCCCTGAAACACGCGATCCAATAGCGTGGCCCCCAACAGCACGCCAAATGCCGTGAGTATGCGGCCAAAGTTGAAACTCACTCCCGCACCCGTTGAGCGAATGGCCGTGGGGAACAGCTCGGGCAAACAGAGTGGCAGCCAACCGAAAAAGATACCGCTGAAGAATCCAAGCAGCGCCGAAACATACAGAAACGCGTCTTCCGCGGGCGTGACCAGCCGAAAAAGGCATTGAGCACACACCAACGAACAGAGGGATAACGCGAAGTACGAGAACCGGCGTCCCAGCCAAGCGGCGATCATGCCGCCCAACAGGCTGCCTACCGATCCGGGGAGTGACCGCCAAAGCATCACCCGCCCCTTCAGCCCTGGGTCCTTGCCACGCGCTTTGCCACTCTGGGCCAATTCGCGCGGGGGCGCGGCCTGCGAATCCGGAGGCTCGTTCGTGGGCGTCGATTTCGCGGTTGCCGTCTGTGCCTCCGTCGCCTGCGGTCCGGCATTCGCCGTGGCCGACTTGGCATCTCCCATTTTGCTGGCCCAAATCGTCGCCCAATAGGACCCGCCCCACGCACCAAACAGCGGGACCATGCCAAGCATGATTCCCAAAATCGTGGTCTTCAAATGTGGGGGCAAGAATATCGCCACCAACGAAGAGTTAGCGCCCGCCGTCGAGTTGCCCGCTGCTGCCGACGCTTCTCTTTCCCTCCGTCGCCGGAGCCAACCAGGGGACTCGGGCACGGCCAAGAGAACGTACGCGACCAACGGGAGTGGTGCGGCGCCCACCAACATGGTCCAACGCCAGTTATCGGGAGTGACATGTACATAGATCACCAAACAGGAAATCAACATCACGCCGACGTTAGCGGCGGTTCCGATCAATCCAGCCAAGAAGGGACGCGACATGCCGGGCCAGGCCTCCGTCATCAGCGCGATGCCATTCGGCCACATGCCACCGACTCCCAAGCATGTTAGAAATCTTAAGATGAGTAATTGCCATTCATCTTGGACAAAGTAGGTCAATCCTGAAAAGATGCAGTAGCACGCGATGCTTACGGCCATGCCCACCTTGCGACCAAAACGGTCCCCCACCCACCCCAGTGCATAGCCGCCAGCGGCCGCCCCGAACAAAAACATCGCGTTCATCCAACCGGCCCATTTGCCGATGGTCCCCTCCGATGGTTGTTGATTGGCCAACAAGTCCTGAACCGCCTCGCGCATGGATAACGACGTAAATGCCAGCTGTATACCGGCACACATCCAACCTAAGAAACCCGCCATCAAAACGGCATGCGCACTCGCCCCGGAGATGGGCCGAGACGCATCGGGCTGCTTCAGCGAGACGGTAGGGGACGGGTTGGCAGACATCAGCATCTCCCGCATAGTGTGCAATGCGAAACCACGATGCGATCCACACCACGAATCAACAAGAGGCATCAAAGGCCTACATCATCAGCGACTTGAGTGAAAATGTCCAGATCCCAGCCACATAATGGTTGACGTTCCCTGACCGGAGCACTACCATGCCAAGTTCCCTTCATTGGATCCGTTGTTGGAGCCTGCTTCGGCGATGATTCGCTTGGCACTTGTCGGCTGTGGTCCCTGGGCGCAGGACTATGCGTGTGTGGCTTCGCGCCTGATGGGGGCGGTCGTTGCCGTGGCGGTGGATTCCGACGCGCGACGTGCCGCTTGGGCGGCTCGGCTCCTGAATGCAGCCCCGTTAGTGGTTGGTTCACCTGAGTGCTTGGCGTCTCATGCGGCGGAATTCGATGCGATCATCCTGCATGTTCCACTGGCCGATCATTCCCAGTACATCCATGGGGCTGCTGCCGCTGGCAAGCATGTGCTGGCAGCCCCACCTCTGACGCTCTCGGTTTCTGACGCTTGCTCGTTGCATCAATGCTCCCAACAGGCCGGCGTCCGCCTGATGGTTGCATCCGCGGATCGTTTCCTGCCATCGCTCACAACACTCAAGTCCAGCCTGGACAAGGGCCAACTCGGCCAACTCGGCCTGATGCGTCTGCATCGCTGGGAAACGGTTGGACCCGACCAGCGGGATTCGGCGACCGACGCGTCGCATGGCGAGTCGGCCGCGTGTCTGGCGCGGGACATCACACTCTGCCATTGGCTCTTTGGTCAAATGCCTACCCAAGTCTTGGCCCATGGTCGTGGTGGACCAGGTGCAGCGCTCCCGTTCCACTACCTGCAGCTCCATCTGGGGTTTGCGGCGGGAGGGATGGCGATGCTGGATTACACCCGTGACCTGCCGCGTGGAAGTGGATATTTTTCACTGTCGGTGATTGGTTCCAGCGGCGCCGCCTATGCGGATGACCAACACAATCACCAATTGATGTTCACCGGTGGTCGCGCCACCAGCGTTCCGACCGAGCAGGGCCTACTGGGACAACTAGGGCGACTGCAAGAGTTTGTGCGTGCGATCGAGCAGCAACGGGATCCGGCGGGGGGGAGCGGCGAAGCTTGCCAGGTGATGACGATAATCGAGGTCGCTCAACAGTCGATCGCCAGCGGGACGGTCTGCCAGCGGCGGGAGGGCGATGGTGTCTATGTCCCAACCTGATGCACCTTCACGTCCCGTGTTCCCCTGTGCCGTATTGAGTGTGGTGAAGCACGCATACGTGGCGCGTGGCGTTTTTTCGCATCCCCGCTTTCGGCCGGTCGTCGTCGCCGATGATCCCCACGTGCCGGAATGGACGCATGAACGCAATCAAAAGTTCGCCGACGAGTGTCAGGTACCCTATGTGCGCGATATCAATAAGGCATTGACCGAATATGGTGCACAAGTGGCGGTGGTCAGTACCGAGGCCGAGCGACATTGCGAAATGAGCCTGCGCGCCGTCCAGGCAGGCCTGAACATTGTGCAGGATAAACCGATCACAACCGAGAACGCAATTGAGTCCTGCCAGAAGCTCGTGCGTGCCGTGGAGAGTTCACGCCGAAAGTTTTTGTTGTGGAATCGCAATTTCCTCCCCGCCGTTCAGCAGGCTCACGCCCTGATTCAAGCCGGCGAAATCGGTAAGCCGACGGCCATTCACATCGACTTCTATTTCTCCAAGGACGCTGGGCCGCCGAAAGGGTCCAGCCGCCCCGGAGATTCTCCCCTGAATTGGCAAGAGTACCTCATCGCAGCCCACGTCACTTCTGGCGATGGCGGACTGGGCAAACTCCCCATGGGAGAATTGGAGATCGAAGGCATTTACCCGTTGGCCTACATGCACCGGTTGATCGGACTGCCCGTTCGCCGCGTCTTCGCACGCACGACCGCCCACTTCCATCAGTTGTATGCCGACAACCAGGTCGACGATCTTGCTACCGTAACGCTGGAAATGGAGAACGGCGTCTTGGGCACGTTGTGCCTGGGACGCATTGGAGCTGCGAGCCATCCTGACATTGGCGAGATCAAATTGCATGTCTTAGGTACCAAAGGCGCTTTGGTCATGAGTGAGGCTCGACCTGAGGTGGCCGTTTATTATCGTGGCCAGCCACCGGCCGAGTTTCGGAACCGACGCGTGGCCATCGACAACGATTATCAGCTCATGGACAACTTTGCCCACGCGATTGACACGGATGGCGAAACCATCTTGGATGCCCGCGCCGGACTCGAAATCGTGCGGGTCGTCACAGCCGCTCTACAATCGGGACGCACGGGGAAACCCGTCGATGTTCTTCCAGTGTTCTCTTAAATTCCGCTCGCCACGATCAGGTTTATGCCTTTACGCCGATGAAATCAAGCACACCAATCGTTCTGGGCGGAGGATGGCTCACGCGTCAGACCGTCGGCAGACCCAAGACGCGGTTCTGTGGTTTCCTCTCCGTCATCTGGCTGGGAGTATCCCTGTGCGCTTCCTACCCGTTCTGGCTTGGCTGGCCACAGTCGTTTGGATACTTGGAGTGGCTTTGCGTCGCGCTTCTCATTCCGCAACCCGTGTTTGTGATCTTGGCTGCTGTTTTTATGGTCACGGAGCAGCCACGCACCATCCCGGTGCAGCACCCGAATCCAAGCCACGACATGCGGAACTTGTATTGATGGTCGCTCACCATCCAGCTCTTGATTTCTGAAACGAAGGACGCAGACGCCAAGCCCACACAAACCGGCACCAGCCACACTCACAAACACAATAAAACCGGAGCCAGCGACCATGCGGGTGAAGACTGGGATCGTCGTTTCGCCCAGGTGCTCCCGTAGGACGGCCCGTGATGCCGTGTTCCCGTTCGGGGCCTGTCTCGGGCTTCGCGATTCACCACTCGTGAAACCAGTTTCGTCCCGGTCGAACCGAGGTAAGACTTACGATGAGCTCACAGTCGCCGCCGCCCCAGCCCTTTCCAATCACAATACTTCGTTGAAATGTCAATAACTGACTAATTGTCGGGTTTTCAATTGTAATCCGACGAACATCACGTCCGTCGATCCACCTTGAATTGGCGAGCGCCGAAACGGATTCCACAGCGCTTTTGTAATCAAAAGCATCGTCCGGCATCTGGCTCAACATCGCCATTGCCTGGGTCGAATCACCAGTTCGAATCAAGCGGGCCAGCTTTTTGGCGCGATGACCCGGATACATCAGCACCCATAGTCCTATCGCGCAGAGTGCTGTAGCGACCAACATTGAACGAATTGTAAAACGCGAGAAACGCATTGAAGCATTCCCGTGCGAGTGCGATAACTTTGTAATTATGCCGCCAGCGGACCGGCGTCGCAATTAGTTACGACCGCCAGTCAGGCGGCATAACCCCTGGCCGCGGTCGCTGCCACCGTCTTCCCTGCGACCGTCCTATTCCGATTGTTCCATCGTGAACCGGATGCCACCGACCCATTTCGCCGCAAGGTTGTAAACGGCGGCAAGAATGATGCCGCCGATGAAACCGAACAAGGGGTACAGGATCAGGATGACCAGCATTGGGATTCCCCCTGCCGCTCCGTCGGGATTGGCTGCCATTCCGATGAGAATGAAGGGCGCCAGGATCACCGTCATGAATCCGTACAACACCGCAAGTACCTTGCCTGTCTGCAACACCGCGAGTCTCTTCACTTCCGTCTGCATTTGATCTCTTTTTCTTATGTCGAAAGAATCCACGTAAGTCCCGGGTGTGGGGTGGGAGCCTTTCGATTAAGATCTGGCGACTCAGCCCGGTGATGCCTACAGTCGTGGCTGTCCGTCACAATAGTTCCACCCCCAATCAACCACGAACATTCTCGCTCTGGATCTCGGAAAATTCAAGAGGCAGCGGGCAACCGAGGTCCGGCCGGAGACACAGAACTACGGAACCGGAGGGCCATTTTCACGCCGCCCCCCCAACTTCCCCGCGCGGCCACTTCGCAGCCGACGCGCGTGAAAAACTCAGAAAATTGGCGATTCCCCAAATACGCCAAACCGCTCATTTCACTCAAATCCCTTTGCCGCGGTCGCTGTCACCGTCTCACCTCATCGCATGTCCGTTTGTTTACCTGGAGAATGGTTGAACGATCGAGATGTTCGGAAAATTGCGCATCCGACCGTGACTGCGAATAGTAGGACAGCAGCTATGATTCGAAATTCGTACGGGACGCCCCATTCTTCTGCTTCCAATATCTTTCTAACGAGGTAAATCGGCGGAGGAATTGTGAGTCCGCCGACAATTAGAAACAAGATGACACGATTGCGTTGCAGGAATGTTGGGTCGTTCGCCTGAGCGATGTTGCAAACATTGAGCATCCCTAAGGAAGAGATCATGATCGTCAGCGGAAAACCGCTCTCAGATGAAGTCGTAGCGGCGATGATGCCAACCAAAAGTGTCACCACAACGCCGAGGTAACCCCATTTGATTTGTTGGTTTGGTTCCATCATTTCGCCTCGCATCATTGCGATAACGACAGCCATCATCCGGCACGCGAGAGTAAGGCAACCATTTCAAAAACGCCCGATCACGTGCTCGGGGTGCATGGCGTACGCCCGGCACGGGCGTGATTGTCATGGGGTGCAAGTCCCCTGTACGAGACTGGGAAAGTTAAGGAGGTCAGCATACCAAATGAACGCTCCGATTGTCAAAGTACTAGACGAAGGCGGGCACCGACGCGCAGCGTTGGTCGCGGAAGGGCGACCGACCGTGGGGAGGAAGCCTGCGAATGCGTGCGTAAGTGCCGGCCTGGTATCGCCGCCGGTCGCATTCTCGTCAAAGCTGCGAGGCTACGAACAGAAACGTCATAT
>SXHS01000152.1 GCA_005773145.1 Planctomycetaceae bacterium
AAAATCGTTGATTTCACGGGCCAAGGCAACCAACGCATCCGTGTTCTTACCCATCGCGCTGACCACCATCACGACCTGATGCCCTTCCTGTTGTGCGCGAATCGCCTTCCGCGCCGCGGCCAAAATCTTTTGACTATCGGCAACGCTCGTCCCACCGAATTTCTGCACAATTAACGACATGGTTCTCATTCCTTTGGCAATCGATAGTCCAAGCGGGGACCCTTAGGGGGTGCTGGCAGCTTGTCCTACCTGGATCGTCCCCGATCCGTGTAGAAAGCGCCGCATCAGCTCGTGCCCCTGCGGAAAGCTGTGGGGGGATGCCGCCGCCACGCTTTCATCGTAAGTCATCATCCCCCCGGGCTGAATCCCGGTACCAGCGAGCACCCAAGGAACTTCGCCGTGACTATGGGTCTTGGTACGGACGGGAGTTGGATGATCGGGCGTGATCAACACGCGATAGTCCCCCTGATCCCGCAAGGCGTCCCAGAGGGGACCGACGATGTTTTGATCGATGGCCTCCAGCGCGGCGATCTTCGCGGCGATATTGCCTTCGTGAGACGCCTCATCGGTGGCCTCAACATGAACGCAAACCAGATCGCAATCGGGAAGCGCGGCCACGGCGTAGCGTCCCTTGGCCGCATAGTCGGTATCCGTGTAACCGGTGGCGCCTGGCACCTCGATGCAATCCCAGCCGATCAGACGCGCCAACCCCCGCAGCAGGTCGACGGCGGTGATCATTTTGCCACGCAGTCCGTGCTGGGACTCGAACGAGGCCAACGTCGGCTGCTGTCCCAACCCCCACAACCAGAGGTGCGTTGCGGGGCGTTTCCCCGCCGCGATGCGATGTGCATTAACCGGGTGCTCCGCGAACCAACCTTCACTGTCATTCATCCATTGGGTCAATTGGTCACTGCCGGGCCCTCGCGGAAAATCGTCCAAGACCGATTGATCGGTCAGATCGTGCGGGGGCGTGGCCCGCGTCTCGCGGCTGAACGGTGCCCGGTTGAGCTGCGGCCGGTAGATCACCAGATTTCGATAGCTCACGCCAGCCAGGAATTCGACAGCCGGATCGCCGCACCGTTCCTGCGCCGTCCCCAGTAGTTGGCGAGCCTCGTCCGTGGACACATGACCGGCTGTGAAATCCCGCATGACCTGGCCTTGGATGGTCACCAGATTGCAGCGAATGGCCCAATCTTGTGGCCGCAACTCAATGCCTTGCGCGGCAGCCTCCAAGGGTGCGCGTCCGGTGAAATATTGATTCGGGTCGTACCCTAACAAACTCATATTCGCCACTTCAGAACCAGCCGGCAGATGGGCCGGGACATGGTGGGCGCTCCCGACGATGCCAGCGCGGGCGATGGCGTCCATGCTCGGAGTTTGTGCAGCCTGCAGCGGCGTACGACCATCCAGCGCGGCTTGGGGTTCGTCCGCGCATCCGTCGGGGATAATGATGACATATTTCATGGCCTAATATCGACGACTGCGATCCTCCCTGAAGTGTGTCTCAATCATCGAGGACGCGCATGCGAATGGTGCGCGCCCCTACGGCCGACAATCCGTCGATCTCTTCCACCGCCCGCTGCACCGCCCCCTCCACCGTTTTATGCGTCATGATCACCAAGGGGACCTGGCATCCATCCGTGGGCATACCATCCAATTCATGCTGCAGAACGGACGCAATGGAGATGTTGTTGCAGCCGAGAATACCGGCGATTTCAGCCAGCACGCCGGGGTGGTCGTCGACCATCAATCGCAAATAATACCGCCCGCGCAACGCGGCGCAGTCTCGCACCACAACACGCGGCGTGGGGGTACCCCAGGGGATCACGGAACGCAAGTTGAGCTGAGCGCGGCCGACGGCCATATCCATCATGTCGGCGACCACTGCCGATGCTGTCGGCATTTGGCCAGCACCCTGTCCGTGAAAAAAAATCTCGCCTACTGCATCCCCTACCAGATGAATCGCATTAAAGGCCCCACGCGTATCGGCCAACTGCGTCCCCGCGCGGACCAATGTCGGTGAGACATGCAACTCCAATCCTTCGCGAGGAGTGCCACCATCCGCCAATTGGGCCACTGCCATCAGCTTGATCCGGTATCCCAATTCGCGAGCGCAGCGAATATCGACGGTGTGCAGTCGGTCGATTCCGGACCGAGTAATCGTGCGCCATGGGACATTCACGCCGTAGGCAAGCCGCGCCAGGATTGCCAGTTTCTGTGCAGAGTCCGTACCATCGATGTCCATGGTGGGATCGGCTTCGGCATATCCCAATGCCTGAGCCTGCTGCAAAGTGGCGTGGTAATCGGCCCCGTGTTCCTCCATTTCCGAAATCACAAAGTTACTCGTCCCGTTCAAAATCGCACGCAACGATGTGATCTGATTGGCAGCCAGGCACTGAACGAGATTCGTCACAATCGGAATGCCGCCGGCCACCGCCGCGTCGAAGGCTATGGAACGCCCCAGTTGTCGAGCGCGCGCGAACAGGTCTTCGCCATGTTCCGCCAACACGGCCTTGTTCGCCGTCACCACATCCTTACCGGCCTCCAGCAACCGCAGCAGGATTGTCCGGGCAGGCTCGACCCCCCCCACCAAATGGGCCACCACGCGGATGGCCGGGTCGTTCGTCACTCGTTCGATGTCGGTCCCCACTAGGGCGGCTGGCAACCACGACTCGCGTGGCTTACGCGGATCGCGCACCACGGCCTGGACGAGTTCCAAGCGCCGCCCCGCACGCGAGGCAACCCGGTCCTGCTGTTCCAACAGCAATCGCGCGACACCGGCGCCGACGGTACCTAAACCGATGATCGCAACCTTGGTGACATCCATCCTCGAGTGCCTCGGACCAAGCAATAAACCGCTTGAACGACCAAGAGGCATGGTAGGTCCGACCACCACTCATCGTCAACCGTTGGCGGGCCCTAGCGGGCGCCCGCGTGTCAGGGAGAAGAGCCTTCTGCACGGCCAGATCATGGGCCGGAGGGAAACGATTTTCTTGTTCGCCACGAATAAAACCTGCCATATCGGCCGCATCGTCGACGTAACGTGTGTAGGGCCCGAGTCGGCTCCGCAGCGGGCTGGGCGGCGACTCAATTCGTCGCCCATGCCCCGGCAACGACTCCCCCTACCAGCATCCCTATCACATGCCGCCCCGCGCGACTAGCGGTTTCGTATGGTCAGATCGTGCAGATACTCCTCAAGGTTCGTATAGCCGTTTCCATTGTGGTCCCCATTGCGATCAACCGGATTTCGCGGATCCAGGTGGGCAAAGCGGACCTCCCAGACATCCGGCATGCCATCTTGATCGGTGTCGACGGGCGCTATCGAACTCTGCAACAACGGCCAACCGCCAATCTCCGACTGCGAATCGATCTTATGCCCCGTTTGTCGCAACACGTCCTGAACAACTCGCTGGTCGACCGCATCACGACGGACGGAGGCGCCGGCCGAACCAAGAACACTGAAATAGGCGGCTACCGCACTTTCGGCAGCCACCGGCGCGTAGGCAAACCGCTGTGAAGCATAGGCATGTGGCCCGACGAAGCGGGCCTCGCGGCCATTCATGACACCGTCGCGCGTATCGTCCTGAACATTACCGGCCTGCCATATCGTTGCGCCAACTTTTCCTTGCACGGCAAACGTTAAGTCACCTTCGCTGAAGGAAAAGAACCTCGTATCCGGCCCCGCCACGTAATAATTATTCTGTAAATTGACGCGTGTAGGCCCGTTAGGGTCGGAAACCGTGTTGCTGTAGCCAATCAATGTGGCGAAGTCCGTCCAATTGTACACGACGTTATTGACAACGTCGGCGGCTTGTGTCACGTCCGGCGATCGCAGGGCGTTATGCGCATAAAGATTGTGATGCAA
>SXHS01000153.1 GCA_005773145.1 Planctomycetaceae bacterium
ACCGCTGATCGCCCAGCGGATGCATCAGCTTTCGCTCGTGCGATCGATGAGCACGCGCGAGGCCGATCACGGCCGCGGACGCTACTATCTGCACACCGGATATCCGCCTGACCGGACGGTTCAGCATCCGAGCTATGGTTCGCTGGTGGCACATGAGCTAGCGCTGCAGCAGACCGACGTGGATCTTAAGCTGCCTCCGTTTATATCAATCGGCGGCGTGAGCGAGGGCCCCGGCTTTCTAGGCATGAGCTACGCGCCTTTCGTGGTCAGCCCGACCGGACAGGTAAGCGACCTGGACTTGGAAGTCGATGTGCAACGATTTCGTCAGCGCGTGGAAGCGTTGCAGGCGGTCGAAGAGGGATTCATAGGCCAACAGCGTGGGCCAGCCGCCGAGGATCACGCAAAAATCTTGGCCCGTGCCTTGGACTTGATCACAACTTCACAGCGAGAAGCGTTCCAAATCGAACGCGAGCCCGCTGCGGCGTTACAGCGTTACGGTGATAACAACCTCGGACGTAGCTGCCTCATGGCTCGGCGTTTGATCGAAGCCGGGGTACCATTTGTCGAAGTGGACTATGGAGGCTGGGATCATCACGCGAACATTTTTGCCTCTTTGCAAAATGACAAACTGCCTGCCCTGGACCGCGCCCTAAGTGGCTTGGTGGAGGACTTGGTGCAACGTGGTATGTGGGAACATACGGCCGTCATTTGCCTCGGCGAGTTTGGCAGGACTCCGCGTATCAATGCCAACGGCGGTCGCGATCACTGGGCCCGTTGTTGGAGTGTTGTCGTAGGGGGCGCCGGATTCACTGGCGGCCGTGTGATCGGGCAGACCAACGCGGACGGAACACAGATCGAAGGGGACTCGTATTCCGCTGAGGATCTTATGGCCTCGGTCTGTCACGCGCTGGGGATACCATTGGAAAAGACCTTTAAGACGCCCAGCGGGCGCCCCATGAAGATCGCCAATGGGGGTCAGGCGATTGCCGGACTATTTGGCTAGCGGCAATGTGCCACGGGCGGCTTGCCCAACCTTGCGTCTGTGCCCGAGTTGTCAAGTTGCGCACGGCTCGAAGCGATCAGCCATTGTCTCAAGGAAATCGACCCTGTAGCACGAAACGCAAGCGAGATCGTAACCCGAAGCGTCAGCGAGGGAGACCTGCCACTTCGGTCGCTCAAGCCGGGCGATGAATGACGCCAGCATCCTCAATTTCCTCGCGACGGTCCCTCGCCAACGCATCGGGTTACGACGGGAGTCGCCCCCACATGTGGCCCCTTGGGGGGCTCGAAGCTGCCTTGTGTAGTCCGGTGATGGCCAGCCGTTGAGGCCCCTGGGGCTCATTTCGGAGTATTTTTCTACTCATCCTCAATTTCCCTAAGTCATTTGATCGTCGAATGATTCGCATCTTGCCCTGCTGGCCCATCTAGCCCTTATGGTAAAGTCGGGTTGACAGGCGTTTTTGGGCTGCTAGCCTATCCACCTAAGCTTTCTAACGCATGCAGTTTATCTATTCGGAAAAGATGAACAGGGCCTTGGCCGGAGAGGTGGGCTGGGTGCGGGAAATTGACGGGTTGGGCCCCTGGGCGGGTTTGCTGTCGCCGTCTGGGGGACGACGCAACTTTATGGCAGCTTCGAGGAGGCGGGTTCCCAAAAACTGGGTTCCGCCCGCACACGAGGAGATTCGGATGAATCGCAAGGTAATGTTTGGGGTCGCCGTGTTTGTCGCGGTGATCGGAATTGGCCTGTTGGGTGGCGAGAAGGAAGCAGCTGCGGGCCGTGGTTGCCGTGGCTGCGGTGGCGGTCTGTTCGCCGGCCGTTGTGGTGGTAAGGAAGCATGCCACAGTGATTGTGGTGGATGCCATCGTGAGCGTTGCGGCGGTCGCAATCGCTGTGGTGGATTGTTTGGCGGCAGGAAGAATCGCTGTGCGGGTCGCTGCGGAGGGCAGGCCGCTTGCTGTGCTCCCGCTCCCGCTTGCTGCGAACCGGCTCCGGCTTGTGAGCCAGCTCCCTGCGCCACCGAGTGCGATCCTTGTGCCACGGGTTGCCCGACGGGTGCCTGCGGCGGTGCGGCGGCCGGTGAAGTAATCACCGAGCAGCCGGCCGCGGACAAGGTTCCGGACGCTCCGAAGGAAGGCGGCGCGGCCTAGTCCGCGTTGTCGTGTCGACGCCGGCCCCGCTAGGGGCCGCCGTTTGTCACCCTGTTGATGTCGTGATTGCCTCAGCCCGTGATGGCCGCCCTGTGCCATCGCGTTGCTGGGTGCTAGTCTTGTAATGCCTGGACGGACCCTCTTGTCGGGGGTCCGTTTTTTTTTTAGTTGTTCCCCAAGCAAGTCCCGATCATGAACCAAGTGACCAAACGGTCCGATTCGCCGCGAGTCCAACGTAGCACGACCCCATCATCTACCGACCGGCCGAGCAGCGTTGGCTGGGGGCGAGACTTGATTTCCTTGTTGTTGTTTTGTCATGTTTTTTGCGTTGTGATTGTTCTTTCGGCCAATCTGACCCCGTCATCGTTGCAGCGGCGACTGGTCGTCCTGGTCGCACCCTACACGCGCCTGCTGAACTTCGATCCCAACTTCACTCGATTTCAATTAACGCACGGCATCGAAGAGCACGACGACCACGTGCTGGAAGTGGTTCAGGCGGGTCAAGGATCCCCGGAAACCTTGATCGCCCGGTTTCCAGACGGGACCAGGCACTTTCGCGGCGGGCTCCCCTTTGGCCGATACCGCAATTTGGCCGATATGTTTGCCTTTCACGCTTATCGAGAATTGGACGACGTCACGGCCGAGTTGGCTCGCGCGATCGGGGCCCATGTGATCAAGCGCATGCCCGAGCCGTCGGCGGTTGTCGTTCGTTGTCGATGGCATCGCGCTCAGCCGTTGGACTTGCGAGAATCGGGGGAGCTCAATCCTGCGGATCCGCAAGCGCCTGAGTACTGGGAGACTATCTACGAAGCCGACGTTTTTTTGGACGATGATGGTAGTCCGCAATTAGTGAAACGTGCCTCGCGACGCGAGGTGGCACCATCACGCCAAGGGGCATGAACGGCACGCCGACGATCAAGTGGGATCCAGCAAGTATGCCAGACCGAGATGAAGCCTTTTTCGATCGAGTTTCCAAGGGCTGGAACGAATTTTGGTTCACGCCGAGGTCTCCCAAGATCCTGGGAATGCTGCGCATTCCGACGGGATTGCTGTTGATGATGGCGGTGGCGTCCTTCACGCCGGAACTGTGGCAGTGGTTTGGGGCAGACGGAATACTGCCGGCCTCGACAACAGCCAAGATTGCGGCGGGGGATGCCGGCACCGTCGGCACGCTGCCGTCCTATTGGTTCGCGTTTGCGACACCATCCGCCATGCAGGTCGTGCATTACGCGGGTCTGCTGATTGTCGCGCTGTTCACCCTCGGCTGGCGAACCCGTTGGACGTCCATCGGCGCGCTGATCGTACTCCTATCGTACGTGCATCGGGCGCCCATGATCACGTCCCAATTCGAATCGGTGCTTACGTACTTGGTTGCTTACTTATGTCTCGGACCCGCCGGCGCCTATTATTCGCTCGACCGTTGGTTGGCCAAAAGTCGCGGCACAGAAGCCTTGGCTGCGTGCAGTCGACCGACCGTCGCGGCGTCGATTAGCTTGCGTTTGATTCAATTGCACACGGCCGCCCTCTACGCAGTTATTGGTCTCACCAAATTGGCGGGAGCGCCTTGGTGGAATGGGGAAGCCTCTTGGTGGTTAATCGCCCAGACCGAATCGCGGCTGGTGGACTGGACGAGCCTGCGGGACTGGGTCTACCTGGTCAATGCCTGGACACACGCCTGGGTGGTCTACGAGTTGGCGTTTCCGCTGGCCATTTGGCGGACACCGCTACGGGTACCGTTTCTGGGTGTGGGCATCATGTGGTGGTTATTGATGGCCTCGGTCACCGGCCTCGTGGCGTACGCGCTCGCCATGATCGTGGCCAGTCTGGCCTTCGCACCGGTCCGGTCGCCGGACTCTGGGGAGGTCAGCCTCGCCCCCATCCGAGTTCCCTGATTTCGCTCCAGGACCGCGTATTGACCACATCCGGCCGCGTCAGGCCACCCCGTCTTGCCTGCAGAATACCGTAGGCCATGACGTCCATGCCGGCGGGACTATGGGCATCACTATTGATGACCACCGGGATGCCCGCGGAGCGAGCCGCAGCGCAATGCACATCATCCAAGTCGAGCCGTTCGGGGTTGGCATTCAGCTCCAGGCACTTGCCATGCTGTTTGGCGGCCTTCCAAACGGATTCCCAATCAAATTCATACGGTTCCCGACGACTGATGAGCCGCCCGGTGGGATGCGCAATCGCGCTCACATAGGGATGTTCAATGGCCTCCAACAACCGTTCGGTGATCTGCTGAGATGATTGTTTTTGGCCGTAGTGAATGCTGGCCAGTACCCAATTGGCTTCCGCCAACACATCATCCGGCAAGTCCATGCCCCCTTTCTCTAGTATGTCACACTCGACGCCTTTCAGCACCAGAAAACCATCGCCACAGTCTCGATTGCAGGCGTCAATCTCGTGCCATTGTTGCCGCAATCGCTGGCCATCGAGCCCTCGGGCCATGCTCACGCGCTGCGAGTGATCGGTAATCGCAATGTACTCCCATCCTCGGCGGCGGGCAGACGCCACCATTTCCGCCACGGTGCCTTTCCCGTCACTGGCCGTCGTGTGCATGTGCAGATCACCACGTATGTCCTCCAGAGTCACCAGAACGGGCAACGTGCCCGCCTCTGCCCACACGAATTCCTGGCGTGCTTCCCGCAATTCGGGCGGAAAGCATGGCAATCCCAACGCCGCATAGACATCGGCCTCCGTCGCGCCTGCCACGGGCACCTCATGATCCCCCTCCATGCGGAAAACACCGTATTCATTGATCTTGAGCCCGCGGGCCTTGGCTCTCGTTCGCACCACAACATTGTGCTGTTTGGATCCGGTGAAGTACTGCAAGGCGGCACCAAAGGACGGCGCGGGGACCACGCGCAGGTCGACCTGCAATCCGTGATGCACGCGAACGGACATTTTGGTGGGCCCCCGCGCGATCACCGTCGTAACGTCGGGACATTCGGCAAGACAGTCCATAACCGTGGCTGCGTCGGCTGACACGGTCAACAAGTCCAAGTCGCCCACCGTTTCACGTCCACGGCGATAACTGCCCGCAAACGCCAATTGTTCGATCGCCGGGCAGCGCTGCATGTGCTCGCGAATGCCATGCGCCACGCGATCGGCGTCGGCCCATCGCATGCGTTGTGCTGCAGCCACGATCAACGGAATACCGTCCAGGATCGCCTGTTCCGACTTGGCACCGAATCCCTTCAGCTGTCGTACCTTTTGTTCTCGGCAGGCAAGTTCAAGCTGCTGCAGATCACCGATTCCCAACTCTCGATGGAGCAGCGCGGCCTTTTTTGGACCCAAGCCAGGAACCCGCATCACCTCCAAAACACCAGGAGGAATTGCCGCGCGCAGTTCCTCCAAGAGGGGCAATTGGCCTGTTTGGAGCAGTGACACACACTTCTCTGCCAGATCGGTGCCGATGCCAGGGATGTCCGTCAGCGGGTGTTGGCGATTGTCAACAAGCGCTGCCAGGGGTTCCGCGAGATCACGGATCGTGCGTGCACCATTGCGATAGGCGCGGATACGAAAAGGATTCGCGCCTTGAAATTCCAGCAGATCGGCAACATGGTCGAACGTATCCGCAATCTGAGCATTGTTCATGGTTGACTAGAACAAAGTCGAAAAGGTCGTTCCGTATCCATGCAATGGTCTAGCGGCGTTCATTCACGGGACGCCAGTCCGCATCGTCCCATTCGGGTTGCGGCGCCCGCTTCCGTATTGGCAGCGTCTTGGCGGCGTTCGCCGCGCCGTCGCGATCGGTAAAGGAAACATGGGCCGCGTGCCCGCTCGCGGCATGCGAATCGCGTCCTGCCGTGCGGTCGATATCCGACTTCAAGAGCTTCGGAATGGAGCGGAATTCCCAGTCCTGGCGGTCCCGTCCGTGGTCCGGGTCCGGAATCTCCTTGTGGGGAAACCTGGGCCGCGGCACCGTCGTTGTGGATTGCATGGGCACTCCCGTGCCCAAAGCGTCTGTCGAGGAAGTTGGAGGTCCCGAGGTCTCCGGTGGTGTGTTCACCTCAGGCTGTTCGGCCGGCAATCCGCCCTTCGCCCTGGGCACATCCCCTCGGTCGAGGCTCGGGGCTTGATCGGCAGGACTTACGGCCCCCGTATTGCCACTACCACGATACTGGCCCCCTGCATCATACGGTCCCACAGTACCGTAGGGTACCACCGAGGAACCCAGGGATGCACCCGAGGGACTGGCAACGGAGGAAGGCGGATTGGGGCAAGTTGGACCACTGGTGGTTGGTCCCGAGGAGGTTGCTCCCGAATTTACGTAGGGTGGGGAAAAGGCCTGACCCGTTGGGTACCCCTGCTGGATGACGGCTGTTCCCGCCGGACTGCTGGCAAAAGGTGCGGAAGAATAGGCATAGGCATAGGATGTTGGCCCGGCGCTCACGACGGTCGGGGCGTAACTCGTCACCGCATTGCAGTGGGCGCAGGGTCCCGCCACCGGAGCCCCAACCGCATAATGGGCCTGCACGGGGCGAGGCGCTCCATAACCGACAACCGTCGGTGCGTAGGCAGGGGAGGCCGCCGTGTACGGATAGGCGGCTACGATGGTGGGTCGCACCGGGACCGCCGCCGGCGCATAGGCCGCCGGCGCATAATAGGCATTCACAACCGGTCGGACCGGCGTGCCAACCGCGTAGGCACCGTAAGCGCCAGGCTGGCCAACCGCTGGGGCGTAGCCGACGGCCGTCGGCGCTGCCGAATAGGGCGCTGCCGAATAGACCATGGATGTGGATGGGGAGCCGGCATAGCCGACGGTCGTCGGATAGGCCGACGGTGCGTAGGCGGCCGTCGTTGCATACGCCGGCGCCGCATAAGGACTGGGGGCATAGGCGGCGGTCATGCCGGTACGGTAGGGAGAGGGCGAATAGGCGCACACTCCACCCGCGCAACCGACCGTGCCACAGGGGGCCACCTGTGGCACGGTAGCAACCGCAGGTACTGCCGGCACGACCAGGGGCGCGGCACAACTGGCCGACGCGGTCGGCTTGTTGCGCCCCGTCAGCCAATCCCAGATGGGACCGGCCTGGACGGGTGAACTGGCGAACAGTTCCGCCACAATGGCCAACGTGATCGCCGTGACGTAGTGACATCGACGTCCACGATTTGTTTTCTGTCCCATGTTTTGCATTGTCCAACGGATTTGCATTGTCCAACGGCTCCGCAAGCAGACTGAGTAACGTTCGGCAGGCCCTGGTCGCCGAATTATCGGGCCCAAGGCCCTACGGCCCCCGGCCCCACCGATCGAGCACAGGCCACGTAGAATCTTAGGACATGGGGGGCAAAAGGGAAAGATTCTACTCAAGAAAAAAACCGAATGGGACGACGCCGTGACCGGCCATAGCACTGACACCGCTTGCACTCATGGCAAAAACTTTAGGCAATCCGGCAACCCAAGGGGTTACGGCAATGGTAGCGATTTTGACAGCGGGTTGGCAGCGATTATGGCAGCGTCGGGGTCCGTGGTGTGGCCGCTAGCAGGCCATGATCGGCTTTGTTCGATTTGGTCGTACAGGTCAAACAGCACTTCGCGCATGTTGCCTTGATGCTGTGTCAAGAGGTTCGACCAATCCGGCTGATCGAGCCCTGTCGGTTGGTTGGCCAATTGTTCGGCGATACGTTGTGCCAACGGTGCATCAACGGACGTACGCCAGAGCACGGGGAGTCGGAAGGTGCGGTGCGTGGTCACCACGAGCCAAAACCCGCGTCCTCGACAGACTCGGCACAGTCGCCATCGTTCCCAGGCTGACAAGGTCTCAAATCCATCCGCGAGGAGGATACCCGATGGGCCGTTGCCGTTCCCCGATGCCCGGCGGCGCAGGTCATGCAGCGCATGGCGCCAATTCGCCGCAGGTGCCAGGCAGACCGGGTGGTTACGTGCTTGCAACTCGCGACACAGCCAATGTAGTAAAGTCGATTTTCCGGTACCGTGTGGGCCGACGATCTGCCCGCCGCCAATCGCTGAGTGCCATCGCTGCCAAAAGAGTTCGGCCTGAGTGGAATCCGAGAAGCAATAGTCCAACTGTCCTGGCCGCACGTAGCGGGCTGAATACGGGTTGGACCAGTGTTCACTCAAGAAACACTCGCTCAAGAAGTGGTCGGCGAATCGGAAAACTGCTCGCGAGGCCAGATAGGCGCATGGGGATGGGGTGTGTTTCCCAAGTAAAACGGGAACTCTAAGCAGCACTCCTTGCCACGTCGGAGGAACACACGCACGCGTACGCACCAATGAATTCGCACAATCTGACCATCATAGCTCAGTGGGCTATTAGGGAGCGTGGTCTGAAACCGCCGCAAGGGCCGCAGGTCACCTTCGGGCTCGTCGGCAGGGACACGGCGGTCGAAGTAGTGCACCGACATATCTTCTTCACCCTTGCCTTCCGTGTACCACAATACGGAGGCTTCCACCGCCTGAATTTCAGCGGCTTCCACAGCATCAATTTGATAGTCGCACTCCAATATTTCGCCAGGTAAAAATTTGGCGCTTGCCCGGCGAAATTGAATGCTAATCAGCGGTTCAGTAAAGGGTGGCTTCATGGCCGGTCCTCCCCGGTGGCCGCCGACAGGCTGGGCAAAAGGATGACCGGATAAATCCGCTCATAGGACGGCCAACGATCGACATCGGCTCGCACCACCAGCTTCCACTCGATGCCATTATGTTGGGAGTGAAACGAGTGCATACTATGGGGAGGGATGACCATCTCACTGCGACAATGGAACGGCATGCCCGGCTCGATAGAAAAATGATCTCGTTGTAATATCAACTGTTCGTGAACCACACGCCGTTCCGTGCGAATATCGGTCCCCTGCAGATACGTCGCCTCTTCCTCACATATGAACCAAACCTGGAAAGACTGCAAGCGCAATCGGCCTGATTGAGTCACAAAAACTTCGTATCGCTGCCCGGGATAAAGGGGGTGATCCGAGACCTCCAAACTGCACGGGCCGACTCCAGTGGCAATCAACGCCTGTTGCACAAATGCGGCCATCGACCGCAGACCAACCAAGCCAAAAGGTACAATAAACAGCGTCAAAAACCCATTGAACTGGCCCGCCAAATAGCTGGCATAGGCCACTTTGATCAAGGCCGACACCAAGCCATTCCATACCAAACAAAACAGGCCCAATGCCAGCAGGCGCCATACGGGCGACCGCATGATGGGCAGCCGGTAGGCCAGGGCAATGCCCGGGCTGTCGGTCAGAATATCAGCCCGGGGGATCGACGGATAGTGTCGGTGCCAAGGGGCCCCGTTGCCCACCAACTCCACCGCATGCGCACGCTCGACCATGGCCGACCGACGCTCGGCCGACGTTCCGACCCGCATGATGCCCAACACGAGTCCCGCCAGACCAAGGACCGCAATCGACGCCGAGACACCAATGGTCAGCCAAGACCCCCAGCCCCCTCCAGCGGTTCGCTCGGCCGCCGGCGTGAGCACCCGAAAGATCACCCAGGCCAGGAGCGCGGTGGAGCCTACCATGACTAAGGCGGCCGAGAACACGGCCTCACCCAGGCTGCTCGCCAGACGCGAGCCGCTGCTACGATGGCCCCGCTTTTTTCTCCACACACGAAATCGTCGCGCCAAGCCATCAGCCCTTTCGTGACTCAGAGGATTCTTGCACCCCTCAAAATAGGCGCTGGCCCTGTTGCCGGCAAACCTAGACGGCCGCATTTCTGGGGTCCGTCCGGGCGCCGGTCCTTTTGGGTCTGCCGGCTAACTCTCCCCAATCGCCAAATCACCGTGAAAAATTGCCGGCGTCGCTAGCGTTGCTGGCACCCGCCGCCGGGTGAATGCCCCAGATTACCAGATCCCTACAAAGATTCGTCTGGTTCAAACAGCTACAGTTGACATAATCCGCACTCGATAAACCATTAGACCTCGGTTCTTGGTGCGCTCGTCGTCACTTGCCTCATCGATTGCCCATGCGCGTTGTTTCAATGATAGGCTGCCTGTCGATTGGCATGGCCCTCCTCGGGGCCGGATGCGCCGCGCCGTCGTGCCGCAATGGTGCGGCATCGCGCGCTGCGTGTCCCATCGAGACGGTGGGCACCCCCGCAGCGCCGGACGATTTGGTCGTATCAAAGCCGAATGTGCAAACTGTTTCCACCTATCAAGAACTCGCCTCTCAATTAGCCCATGACGAGTCGCAGCTCCAGCATCTCGTGATCGATGCTCATGAGTGTCAATGCGGCGCGGCGCGGCACGCGTCTATCGCCAATGCCTTGGCACAGGAAGCCGTGGCCCAACAAGCCGCCGCCGACCACCCCGCGACGGTATGCGCTTCGATGACGTGCCGCAGCCTGCTGCAATGCGCCGAGATTGCCGACCGCAATCGGGCCGCCGCAGCGGCCTTGGAAGCCTTTTACCGACTGGCTGAGGCGCGGGCGCTGGTGTTGGACCTCGATCGCGGTCTGCAACAGTTGGCCGATACCCAGCGTCAATTGCGTTCCTTGCGCGAACGCGACATCGCCGTAACGGTCGACGAGAGCCAGCTGATCCGTCAGCAACTGGAGATGCGGGACCAACGAGTACAGGCCAAACTGGCGATTGGTCAACTGGAATCGCAACTGCGTCAGCTGCTCCCCTTGGGGCCCGCCTGTGATGCGCACATCTGGGTGCATGCCGATTTAACCGTGGAAGTGATTCCACTGGACCTGGACGCCGCGATCGCTGATGGGCTGGCCCACCGCGCCGACTTAGCAGCACTACGCATTTTGTGCACTTGCCGACATTCCCAGTCCCTCCCCGTTGTTCGGCAGGGATTGCAACAAGTGAATGGATTGCTGGGATCGCGGTGTGGAGAAACGCCTTCGCTCATCGCGTTTCTGAAATTGTGCGACAAATGCGCCCAGGAATGTGAATCACAACTACGACAATCGCAGGTCTGCCAGCTGGCCGAACAACGGCAGGTACAAATCGTGGAGGAAATTCGCCAGGCTGTGGCCACCGTCGATGCACGTCTGTTGCAGGTCGCCCTCGCCAAGGAGAAGTTGACCAGCTGGCGAAAACGCGTGGACGAACTGCGTCGATTGTCGGAGGTGCAGAAAGCGACTCAATTGGAGGTGCGCGCGGCGCGTCTGGAACGACTGCGCGCAGAAGGCGAACTCACGCGCCAAGTGGTGGCCTGGAAGCTGGCCCATGTGAAATTGGCCGAGTCCCAAGGCCTGCTGGCCGTGGAATGCGGCAGCCAATTGCCGTCATGTGATCCCGGGCCCAGCGGCCCGGCTTTCGCCCAACTCGATTCCGGTGCCCATACCCCCACCACCGACCCGCCGGTCGAACCGGTCCGCCTCACCCGCCTGCCCCAAACGGCCATCGACCCTGCGGTCGTCGCCGTTTCTGCCGAAACCGAACTGCCAACGGCTGCTCCGGCGGGCCCATAAACAACGCAACTGATTACTTGTTACTGGCCGCCGCGGCTAAATCCAATCCGCGCCAGCGCCCCAAGAACCTCCTCCAACGTTTTCTCGCCGAAGTTCGGGATCGAGAGCAACTCGTCACGTGTCGAATTGAGCAAATCTTCAACGGAGAAGATTCCGCGCTCTTCCAGGCAATTCGTTGTGCGAACCGAAAGGCCAATCTGGGCCGTCGACATCTGCAACTTATCTTCCATGGTCTGTCGAAAATCAGTACCGGGCGTCATGGGTACGCGAGTCATGGGTTCCCTCCCCCTGAGCACAAGGCAAAACAGGTCAATGGCATCCCGGGCGAGCCACCCGTATCGGCTCCCCGTTGCTCCGCTACAATATATCGCTTCGCTCCCCGTTCGCCAACTGGCACGGCCGTTTAGTGCTAGCATTGCGGGGCGGCTCGCATCACGCGGCGACCGAGTTGGCATATCAAGACCGTCTGGGTGGTGCATTGCATGAAGGACTATGCCGCCGAGTTAACCTCAGCCCAACTGGCGGCCGTCACGCAAGTCGATGGCCCGCTCATCGTGTTGGCCGGTCCCGGCAGCGGTAAGACTCGGGTGGTTACGTACCGCATTGCCTATCTCTTGGACCAAGGGATCTCGCCGCGTCAGATCCTCTCGCTGACCTTCACGAACAAGGCGGCGGAAGAAATGCAGCGGCGTGTACAGGAACTAACGGGGCTCGATTCCATTTGGATGGGGACCTTCCATCGATTCTGCGCGCAACTACTGCGCCGATACGCCGGACTGGTGGGCCTGCGGGAAAATTTTTCCATCTACGACGTGGCCGACGCACAACGCGTGTTGGACGCCGTCCTTAAGGCGCGGCAGTTGGCCGGGACTCACATAACGTTGGGGCAGCTCTCCCAGGCGATCAGTCGCGTGAAGAACCGCCTGCAGGCGGCGGATGGTTTCCAGCCTCGACCTGGCGATCCCGTCGAGGCGATTGTCGGCAAGGTATTGCCACACTATCAGCAACAGTTGTTGGCCCACAACGCGGTGGACTTCGACGACCTGCTGCTGCATGTCGTGGCTTTGTTGCGCGAGAATGAGTCGGTGCGCGACCAGTTGGACCAGCAGTATCGCTATGTGTTGGTGGACGAGTACCAAGACACGAATCTCGCCCAATACACGATCGCGCGGGCATTGTCGATGCGTTTCCAGAATCTGGCGGTCACCGGCGACCCGGATCAGTCGATCTACGGTTGGCGTGGGGCCCATCCCGATAACATTCGGGACTTCGAACGTGACTTTCCTGGAACGCGCGTGGTCCGTCTGGAGCAGAATTATCGCAGTACACCGAATATCGTGAAGATTGCGGATCAGCTGATCGCCAACAATGTGCGTCGGAAACCCAAATCGCTCTTCACCGAGCGTGCTCCGGGAGATCCGGTCCGTCTCGTGCGCTATCTCGATCAACGAGCGGAGGCCGAGGGAATTGCCGAGACCATTGCCTCAGGAATCGCACAACACGGTCGCCGACCGCGAGATTTCGCGATCATCTATCGCATCAATGCCCTCTCCCGTGTCTTGGAGTTCGCCTTGCAACAACGGGGAATTCCCTACCAGTTGGTCAACAGTCTCGAGTTTTATCAACGCAAGGAAATCAAAGATGTGCTGGCCTACTTGCGTCTGCTGAATAATCCTCGCGATGACGTGGCGCTGCAGCGTGTTTTCGGCGCCATGACTCGCGGGATTGGCGACAAGACTTGGGGACGATTGGCAGCACAGGCGTTCGAGACCCGTTTAGGTATGGTTGAGTGCCTGGTTATCCACGGAGTCCCCGCCACGATCCACAAATCGGCGGCCACCGCCTTGCGTGCGTTCTCGGCCACGTACCACGACCTGCAGAAATTGGTCCACCTGCCGGTCGCGGAGCTCATACGACAGGTTCTCTTGCAGACGGGCTACTGGCAGGAACTACAACAGTCTAATTTTAGCGACGATCGTGATCGGTGCGCGAATCTCGAGGAATTGATCACCGCCGCGCAGCAATTTGACCAGAATTTTTCCGAATCCTCGGGGTTGGAGGAATTCTTGCAACGGGCCGCTTTGACCAGCGACACCGACGCCTGGGGGGGCACCAATGATCGCGTCTCGCTGATGACGCTTCATGCGACGAAAGGCTTGGAGTTTCCTTGTGTGTTCGCCCCCGCCATTGAACACGGGATTCTCCCACATGAACGGAGCGACCACGATCTCAATGAGCTGGAAGAAGAGCGCCGACTACTGTTCGTCGGCATCACCCGCGCCATGGATTGGCTTCAACTGAGCTACGTCCGCCGACGCGAATTTCGCGGCCGCGCCGGGATGGCGGTCCCCAGCAGCTTCTTGTTGGAACTGCCTCGTGAGGAGATGCACTTCGTGGATCTAGCAGGAACCACCAACGCCGCGCCAGGGACGTTGGACGGTGAATGGGACGACGAGACCATCTGGTTGGATGCCGAAGTCCACGAAGACGAATACGTCGACGCGCTCGATCCCGACCTGACTCCAACCGACCTGGGCGAGTCGCCTCCCGGAGCGCGAACCAGCGGGCTCATCATGACGGCCCGCGAGCTATCGCGTGGCCCTGAAGCGCCCCCCACGTCGTCGGGGGAGCCCGCCATCGACCCGGACTATTTCCAGCCAAAGATGATCGTGCGGCACCCGGAATACGGATTGGGGCGCGTCCTCACCATTCACGGTAGCGGCCGGCGCCGCACGGCCACGATCCATTTCTTCACCTTGGGCCGCCAGCACACATTCTATCTGGCTCATAGTCAACTACGCCCCCTCGGATAGCCGAAGACGAATAGTGGGGCTCTCTTGTCGCACGCTTTTCACATCCCGGCGAACCCAGTATGTTAATCAATATGTCGGAATACGATTTTAGCTCCGTCGCGGCCGTAACTCCTGCTAGCAAGGCGGTGGCCGAACCGTTTCCCATTCGCCCGGCGGCCCGAGTCTCGCGTTTGCCCCCTTATGTGTTTGGGCGAATCAATCAATTGCTTTACGAAAAGCGCCGAGCTGGCAAGGACGTGATTGATTTGGGAATGGGCAATCCGACCGACCCGCCCGATCCGATGATCGTGGATAAATTGGTCGAGGCGGCGCGCGACGAACGGAACCACGGCTATAGCAAGTCCAATGGCATCGCCAATCTACGGCGGGAGCTGGCAGGCAAATACTTGAAGAAGTATGGCGTGCGCCTTGATCCCGAAACGGAAGTCATGACTTGTTTGGGATCCAAGGAAGGCTTTTCCCATATGTGCCTGGCCTTGATGGGTCAGGGAGATACCGCGATCGCGCCTGCACCGTATTTTCCCGTGCACATGTACGCCGTGGCCTTGGCTGCTGGCAATGTGATCACCTTGGAAGTCGCGAACAGCGAACAATTTCTCTCGAACATCGCCTATACATGCCGGCACCTGGTTCCGACACCGAAATTGCTGATCTTGAATTATCCTCATAACCCGTCCACGGTCACGGTGGAACCTGAGTTTTTCGTGGAGGTCGTCAAGCTTGCGCGACGCTTTGGCTTTATGGTCATCAGCGATTTTGCCTATGCGGACATCGCGTTCGATGGATATCAGCCACCGAGCTTTCTATCCGCGCCGGGCGCGATCGACGTTGGGGTCGAATTCACCACGATGAGTAAGGGCTACAACATGGCCGGCTGGCGTGTCGGATTCTGTTGCGGCAATGCCGAAATGATCCGCGCGTTGGGAGTGATCAAGGGCTACTACGACTACGGCATGTTTCAGGCCATACAAGTGGCGGCGATCGTCGCGCTACGACATGGCGATGCCGCCGTGGAACGCCAGTCGGCAATCTACCGTGTGCGCCGGGACGCCTTGGTCGATGGCCTCCGCCGCGTCGGCTGGCAGGTCACCCCTCCGCGGGCCGGCATGTTCGTCTGGGCCCCCATTCCGGAACCATGGCGCAGCCGCATGAACACCATGGACTTCGCCATGATGCTGCTGCAGGACGCCGATGTGGCGGTCAGTCCAGGAAGTGGTTTTGGCGAAGCAGGGGAAGGGTTCCTCCGCATGGCCTTGGTCGAGAACGAGAATCGCCTGCGGCAGGCCGTCCGCCAGATCGGCCGCTGTCTGGAAAAACCGGCCAACCCCGCAAAGGCCATGCCTTCAGCGTCCCAGCCCTGAGCGTCCGGCCGGACCGCCGCCCCGGCCGATGTTGAAGGCCACTCAGAAGGGCGAATCGGACCGACGGACCGGCGGGGTTCTTGCCCGCGGCCCTGCCAGCCTTCACAATAGGCCCTGGTGGCGCGACTCAGATTCCTGCGGCGGAACGAAACTATGGCTCAGGTGGCGAAACTGGCTCTCGAGGACGGAACCGTCTATTGCGGCACGGCCTTGGGGGCGATCGGCGAGACGGAGGGGGAGGTCTGTTTTAACACCTCCATGACGGGATATCAGGAGATTCTGACCGATCCCAGTTATCGCGGACAGATCGTGACGATGACCTATCCGCATATTGGCAACTACGGGGTCAATCCCGAGGATGTGGAAAGTTCGCGTCCCCAATTGGCCGGTTTTGTGATTCGCGACTACTGCGATCAGCCCAGCAATTTTCGGTCGGCCGGTCACCTACACGAATACCTGCAACAAGCGGGAGTCGTCGGCATCAGCCAGATCGATACCCGGGCCCTGGTGCGACGTATTCGCGTGCATGGCGCCCTCAAAGGCGTGCTCTCCTCCGTGGAGTTGGATGATGCGCGGTTGGTAGCTCGCGCAAAGGCCAGCCCAGGATTGGTCGGCCGGGATTTGGTGCGGGAAGTGATTCCCACGCAGATGCGCATGTGGGACGAACCGTTGAGTCGCTGGTCGACCTTGACGGAAACGCCCCCCGCCAGCATGGACGACGCCCAGCCGCATGTGGTCGCCCTCGACTTCGGGATGAAATGGAATATCCCGCGCCACCTGCGCCAATTGGGGTGTCGTGTCACCATCGTGCCCGGCACCGCATCCGCTGCGGAAGTGATGGCACTCCAGCCCGAGGGGATCTTCTTGTCGAATGGGCCCGGCGATCCCGAGCCGTTGACAGGCCCCATCGAAACCGTACGCCATCTGTTGGGCAAGGCGCCGATCTTCGGGATTTGCTTGGGCCATCAACTCTTGGCACTCGCATGTGGCGCCAAGACGTTCAAGCTTAAGTTTGGGCATCGCGGGGCGAACCAGCCCGTATTGGAACTCGACTCGGAGAGAGTGGAGATCACCTCTCAGAACCATGGGTTTGCGGTGGCCGAGGACTCCCTACCGACCCATTTGAAGATCACGCACCGCAATTTGAATGACAATACCATCGCGGGGTTGGAGCACCGTAACGCCGCGGCGTTCAGCGTTCAGTATCACCCGGAGGCATCCGCCGGCCCGCACGACAGTCACTATCTGTTCGCGAAATTCTATCAGCAATTGCGACCGGTGGCGGGATAGTCTTCGGATCGTCGAGCCGTCTGGCCGGCCAAGGCCTGGGGGCAAAATAGCAGCCCGACGATGTCCATGGCGGCGATGGCGCGACGCGAGTCGGCTCGGTCGTAGGCCAACCAAGTGGTCACCGTTTGTTGCATGGCCGTTTCGCGAATGGCTTCCAGCAAGCGCTCCTCGCATGTCGAGCAGAGCTTCGACCAGAGGTTCTCAAACGACGCAGTGGCCGGGGTGGTTCGTGATTTGTCCGCCCCTTCGCCCTGCTGCAAGGTGGTCACTAGCACGCGGCCCAACTCCTGCACGCAAGACTGGATCTCCGGATGCAATTGGGACCAGTATTCCGGGAACTGGGATTCAAGTTCGACCTCAAGTGGGCACTCCGGGTGGACGCACTCCTCTCGATGGGGCGCATGCGCGACGCGGATCTCGCCCACCGGTCGTCGAGACCGAGTCGCGCCCTCCGCAGTCGCCGCTGTTTGAGGTAGTGTCCAATGGTGTTGTGGCAAGTCGTCCCATGTCATCCCCTCGGCCAGTTCGCGATAGGAGGCCTGTAGCCGATCCCAATCGCGACGGCGCAGCCAACTGAGGATGCTCTCGGCCCAAGCGGGCAGCGAGACGACGGGGGGTGCTGCTCCCTGCCACAACAACACGTCCGTGCGCTGGTCCAGCGTCTTGGCAGCGGCAGATTGCGGATCGACGGCCAGCAGTTGATAGGGGCGGCGCGGCGAAAAGCTCAGCCCCGTCGAGAAGGCCACCAAAGGTCGGCAGGGGGGCGGGATCAGTGAGATGATGGCCCCCATCAGCTGTTCCGGAGGAAGTGCCGCAGTGAGCGCCACCGTTGGCGTGGTGGCCAGCGAGGCCATCAACGCCATCAGCGTCTCGGC
>SXHS01000154.1 GCA_005773145.1 Planctomycetaceae bacterium
CTCCACATCCTCGCCGACATAGCCCGCCTCGGTGAGGGTTGTCGCATCGCCGATGGCGAACGGCACGTTCAGAATATGGGCGAGCGTCCGAGCGAGCAGCGTTTTGCCCGATCCGGTGGGGCCCAACAATAAGATATTCGACTTCTCGATCTCGACATCGGAGCCTTCACAGCCGACCGTCAGCCGCTTGTAATGGTTATGCACCGCCACGGCCAAAACCTTCTTGGCGGCGGCCTGGCCAATCACGTACTCATCCATCTGCGTCACGACTTCGCGTGGCGACGGGATGCGGTTGAATAAAGGCTTGGTCGTGCCACGACGGCGCTGTTCTTGCTCCAATATGGACTGGCACAAGTCAATGCACTCGCCGCAGATGTAGACATCGCCGGGCCCTTCCACCAATGGCCCGACGTCGCGATAGCTCTTGCGACAGAATGAGCAAAACGCATTCTTTTTGGTCGTGCTACTGCCACGACGCGGACTGCCTCCATCTTTACCTGTCGGCATGCTCTCTTCCTTTCGGATCCCGAATGCCTTGCGTCCCGTACCTCGGAGACGCTGTGATCGACCAAATCATTACGAAGGGTTACTCATGTTCATCGACCGAGCCTGTGAACGTGTCTGCCACGTCCCCCGGCCACTTTCGGGCATCCCTGTCCTCACAGATATCAAACCAAAACCATAGCTGTATCAACCGTTGGTGTATCCTCACATACGGGTCGCAGCGGCCGTCGGTTCGCCCGGTTGCCGGGGAAATTTTTCCCTCGCTCCCCGTCCATGCTTGCAGGCCAAGGACTCCCACCACCCGTCCCGGCCCAGTGTGCCGCTAGCAACACGTTGCCCGCACCAACCGGACCCCTTACGTCCCTGACGGGGGCGCGACATCAGACTCGCCACCCCGGATCTGGTCGGTCAACAACGTCTTGATAGTTCGGTATTCGGATTCGTTCAGGTGTCCACGGTGGCGCATTTCCCTGAAATTTGTCAGCAGGTCGCTGGCGACTCCCTCGTCGCTGATGCGATCGCGACATTTTGCCAGGAGGTAGTAGGCCACAGCGGTGCCAATCGCTGCGGCCGCCACAAGCACCACAGCCTGCGCGAACCCCGATGTGGATTCCCCGACCAGCATAGCAGTTCCCACCTCAGAATCCCCCTAATCTTCATTATCCACGTTTTTTCGTCCCAGGCCAATCGAGATTATCGACAACACGCCGGGCCGAGTGGCACTACGGGTTGTCGGCTGGCGGGTTACGACCGGTGGGGATTGCCCGGGGAGGGGGCGGTTTCCGTTCAAGGCTCCAAGGGGGGGCTACCGATCCTACCTACAGCGCGCCGGAGCCGCCGCGTTGCTGGCTGGCGTCGTTGCCACCGGATGCCGGTAGGAGCCCTGTTGCCAGGGACGGATCGGATCGTGACGAATCCCTTGCGAATGCCGAGATACGTCGCAGTAGCGTTGGTCGCCCTGGCGACCGGAGCGTGGGGGCCCATCCGCCCCACGTGGGCGGCTGATCCGGGCCCCGTCATCACACGCCAAAACGCCTTTGCCATTCCGTTCTCGCTCAATCCTCATACGGCCGGCTCGCCGCAACCGGAGGGAGTGGAGTTGTTCGTGTCCGGCGATCGTGGAATCAGCTGGAAGGCGTACCAGCGGCAGACCCGGTCCGCAGATCGTTTTCAATTCCGCGCGCCACGCGATGGTGAGTATTGGTTCGTGGTGCGCACGTTTGGTCAAAATCAACCCATCCCCAATTTGGGCCGGCCGGCGCCCGAGTTACGTGTCGTAGTCGACACGAACAAACCCACGCTCAATCTCTCCGCCCGCGTGGGAGAAGCCGGTGAGATCCTGACTCAATGGTCCATGCACGATGCGACTCTCAAGCCGGCTACGTTTCAGCTGCAATATCGCGCCAAGGATGACATCCAGTGGCGACCGGTGGCAATCGATGGTCGCGAACAACGAGCCGTCAATCAAGCGTCGGCGGGTGGCATCACCTGGCGGCCCCCGGCCGTCGATGGTCCCGTCGATCTGCGGGCCGAAGTCAGTGACGAAGCTGGCAACACAACGGTGGTAACGCAACAAGTTGTGCTCCCGCCAACCGTCGCGGCCGATTCGGCGAGCGGGGCGTCCACCGGTGCCGTTGCCGATGTGCCCCAGGACCCTTTTAACCAAATCAACCAGAACGGGGGGGGAAATGCGGCGGGTGGAGCTGTAGCCCCTGATGGACGTCCTGAGACTGCGAATTCGGCGGAACCGATTCCAGCCCCCGCCGCCGAGGGTACCGGCCCGGATATCCCTTGGCCACAAGGCAGTACGGCCGAGAATACGCCGTTGGCGGACTCGGCGGATGAACAATGGCAAGCCGTGGGTGGAACGGGTGAACCGAGTCGGCCGCAGCGACCTGATGGACCACGCGCCTTTTCGGCGTCCGCGTCCACCGTGACGCCCACCGAAGCGTTGCCAGCGCCCGCCGCCCCGGCACCGACTCCGTCCCCCGTCCCGGATCAGCCATCGTCGCGACTGGGGAGCGAAGCGGCGCCCCGCGACGCGGCCTCCGCCGAGGCGCCGCAATGGGATACCTTGCGGCTCCCGGCTGGCCAACAGGCCCGGCAATCTCGCTCACGCCGGTTCGAATTGGATTACGATGTCGAGCACGAGGACCCAGCACGTTTGCGGCGTGTGGAGTTGTGGTACACGAACAATGCCGGCCGAACGTGGTACTACTATGGTGACGACAACGACAAGCGCAGTCCGTTTGCGGTCGAAGTCAATCAAGAGGGCGTGTTTGGTTTCCGTTTGGTATTACACAACCACGACGGACTCGCGTCGCCACCTCCACAAATGGGAGAGGCCGCCGACATTTGGGTGCACGTCGATTGGACGCCTCCTTCGGCGCGGATCACCGAGACACGTATGGGACGTGGCGCCGAGGCTGGGCAAATGCAGATTCGTTGGGAAGCGAATGACGCATTCCTGGCCGATCGACCGATCACCTTGGCCTATAGTCCCCAGGCCGATGGCCCCTGGTCGATCATTGCCAGTGATCTGCCCAACACGGGGCAATATACCTGGCGTGTTGGCGATCACTTGCCGCGCACGGTCTATCTGCGACTCGAGGTTGCCGACAAGGTGGGCAACGTCGTGCAAGACGCTTCGCGCGAACCGATCAGTACGAGCGGTCTAGCGCCACAAGGTAAGATCCGTAACATGCGACCTCTGGACGTTTCTCCGTCCCCCTAGCGGCTCGTTGTCACACATCTTTGGGTGCCACGGGCGGCTTGTCCGCCCGTGTGTCCGCTCGATAACAGGAACAAACAGGCGGGGCCCATGGCGAATTGGCGAGCGGGGGACGTGAGTCCCCTGTTTCCCCTATTTCAGGCCGAATCAGCGAAGTGGTTGTGGAAAACAGACCGCAAGCTGAAGGGCCGAAACAGTGGGCTGACGCCCACCGCTCGCCAAGCCCACACAAACCGGTGCCAGCCACACTCACAAATTCAAAAACCCGGTGCCGGCGACCGCGCGGGTGAAGACCATACCGGAGGGTATTGTGGTACCATGTCGGTTCGCCCTTACGCACAAACAACCGGGTGCGTGGTGTCACCAACATCAAGTTAATCACTGAATCTGACCATCGACTGTTCGAGCAATTGTCTTCGCAGCCGAGTATCACGTTCCTTCGAGTTTTTGAGCGAGGACTCAAATGGCGTGATTTCGAAGCTATAGCTGCGTTACCCAATTTGAAATTGCTACACATTGAGGAGTTTGAGGAGTCTTTCCCAATGCCCGGCCTCAAGCATGCCTTGGATTTGATGGAAGGAAACCAGCCCGCCGATGCCCCGTTGATCTCACCGGCCCTGTGTGTGCTGTTTGGAGAAGACTGGTTCCTGCGGCGGCAGGCCCATGCCCGCCTTTGCGCTCTGGTGTTGGGTGCGGAGGCCGACGAGGCGCCGCTGATCACATTGGATCCCGCCGTTGCGACGTGGCGCGACGTGGCCGATGAGCTGGGGACCCGCTCACTGTTTGGCGGGGGCCGCAAACTGGTGCAGATGTCGGGCGCGGATGGCTTTGTCAGTAAGTATCGCGACGAACTCGAACGCTGGGCGGTCACCAGCAAACCTGCGGGAACCCTGCTGCTGGAAGTGGACAGCTGGCTCCCGACGACCCGGCTCTACAAATGTGTCGAAGAGCATGGGCAGGCGGTAGATTGCCGTGCACCGCAGCGCACGCAAGGGAAGCGCAAGGTCTTGGATGAAACGCGCGTTCTGAAATGGCTGCAGCAGTGGGGAGAGGCCGAGCACCATTTGCAAATGACCACCGAAGTTGCGCGAGAGATCTTGCAGTTGGTGGGGGCTGAATTTGGCCGCTTGCATTTGGAATTACAAAAACTCGTCCTGTACGCTCACCCCCATCATCGGGTCACGCGCGAGTTGGTCCACGAGGCGATTGGCGGCTGGCGCGGCCAAACCACCTGGGAACTGACCGATGCGGCTGCCGAGGGGAATGCCGCGGATGCCCTGCGTCAACTCGACCGCCTGTTGCAGGCAGGGGAATCAGCCCAGATGCTGTTCGGTGGCATGTCTTGGGCCCTTCGACGCTTTGCGGATGCCACACGCGATATTGAGCGTCAGGAACGCCAGGGAACACCAGTCGACCTGCGGCGATCCCTGGAACGAGCGGGCGTGCGGCCTTGGCCGCGCGACGCGCTCGAGCTGGCCGAACGCCAACTGCGACAATTGGGCCGGCAGCGGGCCGGCCAGCTGCACCATTGGCTGCTGGAAGCCGATTTGGCCCTCAAGGGGACCCACTCGGCGCCCGCCCGTTCACGCTGGATGCTGGAGCGATTGCTGGTCTTGCTCAGTCGTCAGACACGTCCAGCCACAGCGGTCACGTCGGCAGCAGCCCGCTAGCAGGCCAGCTCGCCTTGCTGCGTTTGCCCCGTTGCATTACCATCCGCGCCCCATCCCGGCCGCTGCTGAGGTTCGCAAGTGGCAGGTGCGCGTGTGGATGGGCCTGTTACCGCATGCTCCTCCGCCCATGACACGTTGTCACCCATATCGAATTCGTTACGTCTGGCTTGTCTGTCTCATCACAGGCTGCGCCGGCACGCAATGGCATCTGGCCAATCCCTCGGACCCGCAAGGAGTCCCGATCGAGGAACTGGCGGCGGCCATGGCGGCCTCATCGTCGCCTTCCGCTCCGGTCGCAGCGCTCCCGCGCCCATCTGCCTCTCGTACTGCGAATCGTGAGGCGAACCAAGATCAGAAGGCCACCGTCATCCACGAAGACAAGTCCGGCGACAAGCCTGTGACGAAGACGGAACCGACAGGGGAAACGACCGCGAAATCAACCACTCCCGAAGAGTCAACGGAGCCGCCACCACAGCCGGTGACAAACGAAGCCGAGTCGCCCGCCCCATCCCGTGACTCGCGTGCCGAGCATGCCCTCGA
The DNA here is from genome assembly GCA_005773145.1 of Planctomycetaceae bacterium. Classification (GTDB taxonomy): domain Bacteria; phylum Planctomycetota; class Planctomycetia; order Pirellulales; family Pirellulaceae; genus SXHS01. Next base: position 5,446 of record SXHS01000154.1, read on the forward strand.
TGCGGGCGAGTTGGCGGATCTTGTTCGTCAGATGGATGCGATCCATGATCTCGACCCCACGCAACGCGATGCCTTGATGGAGAGCTTGCGACATGTCGATCCCCATTTGTGGCCCATGTTGTCTCGGCAATTCCGCGCCACGCTCGGATATGAGCAGCAGCAGCGCGACCGGGAACAACAGGCCGGCGCCCCAATGCAAGACAAGAACCGCGACCGGGACGACGCCCATCACGATGAAGTCGCGGCGGTTCGCCAAGCCGACCATCAGGCCGTCGAAGTCGACGAACAACGTGACGAACAACGTGACGAACAACGTGACGAACAACATGACAAACAACATGACAAACAGGCCGACGAAGCGGACGAAGCGGTTGCCAGCCGCAATCCGCTGCGTTCCCCGACTCGCGCGGAGACCAAGAATTTGTCGGATCGGTCGGATCGATCCGATCGGTCCGATCCGACAGATCCGTCGAATCCGTCCGAAGCCCTTGCCCAGGAGGACACGTCCAGCGATCCACCGGCTTCCGCTGCTGCTTCCGCTGCGAGCACGCCGCAGGTTGATTGGCGAGAACATCTTCAACTGGCCATCGACGACCTCAAGCATGCCAGTGAGCACGATTCGATCGAGCCGGAAGAGGCGCGGCGGCGAGCGGTCCAGTTGCACATCTTATACTTGCTGGCGCAGCGAGACGACGATGCCCTGCGCCCCATCGACCGACTGACCCCCGCCGAGCAGGAATACTGGAAGCATCAGCTGCATGCCCTATCCGTATACCTGGATCCACAAACCACCCCCGTGGACGATCGCCGTGCGGCGCTGGCTCTGCGAGAATTGCGCCAAGCCACCGTCGAGCTGGCGTCGGCGAGTCGCTTGGATGTTCGCAATTTGGCATTTTGCACGGCGGTTGATGGATATGGTGCCTTCACTAAATTCTCCACATCGACCTTTCGCCCCGACCAGCAGGTCTTGTTGTATGTCGAAGTGGACAATTTCAGCAGTTCCGAAACGAAAGACGGGTACCTGACGGAATTGCAAGGGAGTTACCAGGTTTTTGACATGGCGGGAGTACGAGTGGGGGACCATACGTTTACCGCAGAACGCGATGTGTGCCAGAATCGACGCCGAGACTACTTCATTCCCTACCGCATTTACATGCCGAAGTCACTGACGCCCGGCAAGTATCGTTTGCAATTGACGATTGAAGATCTGCAGCAGAAGCGGTTTGGGCAATCGTCGATCGAATTCTCGATCCAGTAGCGCTCGCATATCTTCAGGTCCAACGAATCGGCTCATGGCGTAGGTTGCCGCGACTCCCCTTGGGTTTCTCTTTCTGATGCCGTCTCGGTATCGGCAGCGATATCCCCCGAGACATTCATCAGGAGTTCGGTGGCCAGCATGAGATTGTGAGCGGCATACGTTGGCATGGTGACGTTTACGATGGGAACCGATTGCTCAACCCCCCCGCGCGCATGTTCGCTGAGAAACTGAAGCATGCTCGGGTAGCGATTGGCCAAGGGCTTCCAATGACCTGTGATCGATATTGACGATAGCCAAGTGCTGGCGTGCTTCGGCCAGGTGCTTAATTCATCCCGCGCACGTTGTACCAGTGTTTCAGGGACCGTATTCGCCGCGCCCGCGAATCGTGCTTCCAGGAAACACGAGTGCTCGACGTGAGCACTGATGGCCGCGGCCAAGATGTCCTTGGCAAAAAAAGCCTTGAGGGGTGGGAGCCAGACATGCCACGGTTCAGGCCAGAGCCCGCTGGTGTCGGAGATCAAGAAGGACGGTTCAAACAATAGCGTCGCCTGGCGACTCACGTCGACCATGCGGAGTAATTGGTTGAGGCCTCGCGCTAGAGGGGGTGCGCCATCGCGTTCCAGTATCGTGATGAGCTCATCTCGTGTGGCCATTACAAACGTCTTGCCGTCGCTATTCGACGGGATGAGTCGCCACCAGGGGGCTGCGTGATATAGCGACGCATGTCCGCGAGTCTCGACAACATCGCCCCAAGGGTTGGCCTGGGGTGGCGCCTCAAGCAGTTCAACGACGATGACAAAGCGGGGAAGTACCTCGTCGCTCGGAGCAAGTGCCAGTGTGAACCGTTCGACATCGGCCAGTCGTACGCGAGCCGACGCTTCCCATTGCTCCTGCAAGCCTTGGAAGGCAGGTCCCATGGCCTGCAGCAGGCGTTTGCCTTCGTCTGTGGCCAGCAGTTGCGCGGGACGAACCATGAGGATCGCGCGCGTCGCATCCGGTAAAAATTGCAGAGATCGCAAGGATTGGGGGGATGCCATGGGCCCTGCCGTTGGGGATGCCCATAATAGTTCGCGATCGGGCGGTAGTTCATGATTGGGCGGTCCCCCTTTTGCAGGAGTCGCACGCGGAGTTTCGGATGGTTGGAGCGGGTGGCGTGTGCCCCACGGTAACCAACTGGCCAAGACCACCACGATTGTTGGAATGGTGATGAGCAGCCAAGGCCTGGGGCGTTGCTTAGCCCGTCTGGATCGCGAGGCTAGGTTGGCTGGCTCGACGTGAATGGGATGAAATGGGGCCTCAGTTGTTGAATTGTCACCGGTGGTCGTTGCAGCGCGTATCGGAGACGTGAAATTTTTTTTCCAGGTTTCATACGCCTCAGCGGTGGCAGGGGTGGGGGCCGGCACTACCGAATCGGCGATCGATGGCAACACGGATTGAAAGTAGCGAATGACGACGTTCAGGTCGTCGAGGCGCGAGGTCGGTAACGGCTGCAAGATGCGCGAGACGGAGTCGGCGATGACTGCTGGAGCGC
>SXHS01000155.1 GCA_005773145.1 Planctomycetaceae bacterium
CCCCAAATCCGTATACGTGCCTCGAATGGCCAATCGCTCATCGCGTCCCTCATTCCAATCCGCAGCGCTCCCCACGGTGCGATCCGCCCGCAACAGCAATTCAACCCTGCGATAGTGATCGACCAGCGGTTTAAGTTCTTGGCTTGCCGCGCGGCCATTCGAGAGCCATTGCAGTGTTAACGCATCGTTTATAATGCGAACATCCTCGTCGTCACAGACGCCCTCAGCCCAACGCTCAACCGCGCCGCGTATTACGTGCGCCAACCGGATCGCCCAGTCCGGCTCCGCTTGCAGCGTTGGACGGGCTGCGGCTGTGACCGCGACCGTGAACAGGGGCACAAACCGAGCCAACTCGTCCTGAGGTGGATGGCTGGGATCATGAACCCAGAGGCGCGTGATCCCGAACCAGGAGCGCGGCCGCTCCAAATCGGCATCCTTCACACCACCAAGTCCCGATCGCGGTGGGAAATTGTTGTTCAACGACTTGGTCATCCACTCGACATAGATCCGACGCGGTGATCGGTCGGGGCTCCCCTCCAGCGAACTGAAATTGCCGGTCGTCACCGTCAGCCAGCTAGGGACCGCTTGCGTGAAGAACTGCATCCGCTCGGAATGAAACGCGCGGTCCACATTGATGGCCTGCGCCGCGTGCCCTTCCCCCGCCACCTCGACGGAAAATGTAGTGGCCTGACTGGGGTCAAACGCTGGACTCTGCACGCTACCAGCCAATCGGTCGGACCACACATGAGACCAGCGGCCGGCGGGGAGCACGTGCTTTACGGCCGCATCCCCCTCCAAGGCCACCACGAGTTCCCCGGCTTGAACCCGACCATAGCGCATGCCATCTCCGTCCCACTGCCAACCTGCGGTGCCGTCATCACGCGAAAAGTCCGCCAGCACTTTCAGGCCTTGGTTCGCCGAGATGCGCCGATCTCGCTCCTGTTGGAACTCCTCCGCCGAGACGGGGTCTGTCTGGAATCGCTGCCAAAATTCGCCCAACGACGTTGGAAAAGGCGGTGTCGTCTGCTGATGCTGGGGTTCTTGCTTCTTTACGGGATGTGCCTTGATACGTGCAACGATGCCCTCCAGGTCCCGCAGCCAGAGTTTCGCCACCTCCGTTCGAATCATGTCTTTAATCGGCCGAAGTTGGGCGATGACAGGCCCATTGAGTTCAACGGCTTCGATGGGACGCGGTATCCAACGGGTACTCATGAATACGCCGGCCAACGCATAATAGTCGGTTTGCTCGATCGCATCGAGTTTGTGATCATGACATTGGGCACACGCAATCGTGGTGGCCAAGAACCCCTTACCGAATGTATCGATGACATTGGCAACCGCCTCCTGCGTGATCCCCTCGGCATCCGCATTGTCGCCATGTCGACGCTCGCCCAACCGTAGCGCCATGGGGCCGATCAGGCTCTCGTGCAGGCCCGTCACCCGATCGACACGAGGCTCCAGCAGATCGCCGGCGATCTGCTCGGCCACCAACTGCCGATAGGAAATGTCCTGGTTGAAAGCCCGGATCAGGTAATCGCGATAGTGATAGGCATGCTTGACCGGGATATCCCATTCATACCCGTGGGTATCCGAGTAGTGCATCACGTCCATCCAATGTCGGGCCCAGTGCTCGCCGAAGTGGGGACTCGCCAAAAGTTGGTCCACCCCCCTCTCGTAGGCGGCGTCGGACGGTTCCGCCACAAACTGCTCGACCCATTCCGCATCCGGTGGCAATCCCGTGAGGGTTAGACAGAGTCGGCGTGCCAGTTCACGTGGCGCAGCGGCTGGGGCGGGAGCCAACTCATGTGCCTCAAGCGCTGCCAATATGAATCGATCGACGGACGATTGAGCCCAATGCGACCGCCGCACGCGTGGCAGAGCCGCATCCTGCACCGGATGCAAACTCCACCACTGCAGACGCTGCTGATACTGCGACTCCCAATCGCTTGTGGAGGAACGGTTTGTCAATTCACCCGCTCGCGGATCGGGTGCCCCCATTCGCACCCAAGTCGTCAAGTCGGCGATCACTTGCGGCGGCAATTTCGATTGCTCCGGCGGCATCGCCGACTCACCATCGGTGTGTCGCACGGCGCGAATCAACGGGCTACGATCGGGATCGCCAGGGACAATCGCCGGCTGACCCGACGCGCCTCCAGCCTGCCATCCCGCCCGCAAATCAAGCCGCAGGCCCCCCTGGGGGTCACCCGACTCACTGCTATGGCACTCATAGCAATGGGCCACCAGGACCGGGCGAATTTTTTGCTCAAAGAATTCGACGCCTTGTGGCGAATCGGCCAGCAGCTTGCCGATTGGCATGCCGAAGCCGAGCACGGCCACACCGATGGAAAGACACGTCGGTAGCAGTCGTCGCACCATCGTGTGAGGCGCCCCGGATTCAAAATCGGAGATAAGACCACGTCCCTGCCTGTGATACCACCCAGTATACCAGGGCCTGAGGCCGTTTATAGGCCAGCCGATCGCTTACCGCCCAGCCGAAGGCGCCGGCGCAGCACGCCGCAGATTGCCGTAACCGCCGGCGCCTTCGGCTGGGCGGTAAACGAAGTCGCCCAAATTCCCGGAAAGAACGCCTGGCCCTGCGCGGGAATGCAACAGCCTTGGGTCATTTCCCGATACAGAACCGGCTGAAGATACGATCCAATAGGTCTTCCGTGTAAATCGCACCCACCACTTGCCCAAGCTCGTCCAGCGCCAGATGGAGATCGGCCGCGATCAGCTCGTCCCCCGCGCCGTCGTCCAGAATGTCGATTGCCCGGCCCAAGGCCTCGCCGCACCGCCGGAGCCCATCCCCGCAACGTGCCGCAGTCGAACTCACGACGGTCGAGTCCTGGCATGAATCCCGAGCCAGAAACTCCAGGATCAAGGCCTGTAGACGGTCCAATCCGGTCCGAGTGCGACTGCTTGTGGCCACCATCGGCACTCCAGGAACCCCAACGTGTGGATTCCGATTCGAATCGACGAGATCCATTTTGGTCGCCACTACGATGCGCGGAGGGGAATGCGTAGTCGCCTGCGGCCACGGCGGCAACGCACTGCCTAACTGAAGCTGCGAGGCCTCCACGCACCATAGTTCCAGGTCCGCGAGTCGCCGTGACTGTTGTGCCATGGACTGCGCCGCCTCATACAGAGGACGATGGTCGCTGTCCGCCTGGATACCGGCAGTATCTACGAGTTCGACCCGCAACTGTTGCCAGTCGACGGTCGCCGTAAGGTAGTCGCGTGTTGTGCCTGGAGTGTCGGAGACAATCGCTGCGTCCCGCCCCAAGAGCGCGTTCCACAAACTGCTCTTCCCCGCGTTGGCAGCGCCTAGGAATACCACACGTGGCTGGAGTTGCGTGGCGTCCGAGTTCCGCAACCGATCGCGCAGGCGGTCGATGGCTTCCATGGCAACCCGCAACCGGTTACGCACCTCCTGGACACTGACAAACTCGATATCCTCGTCGACAAAATCAAGCCCAGCCTCAACATCCGCAAGCAGATCGAGTAATTGGTTGCGCAGTTCGTGAATCGGCTGGGACATACCCCCCGCCAACTGCAACAGGGCAGCCCGAAACTGTGTCGCACCATGGGCCTCGATCACACCCAATACGGCCTCGGCCTGTACCAAGTCCAGTCTGCCGGCCAAGAACGCGCGCAGGGTGAACTCACCGGGACCGGCCACGCGAGCCCCGTGCTTGCAGAGCGTCCGTAGCGTTGCCTGTAGTAGCGGCGGCGAACCCAGCGTGTGAAGCTCGGCCATCGGCTGCCGCGTGTAGCTGCGCAAATTCGGCCAGAGATAGACATCGCACGGCAAGACGCCGATGCCGTCATCGAGATGGAGTGTTCCGCTGACGACATGGGGCGTTCGGATTGTCTCCCACGTCCACTCGTCGTTCAGGGTCAGACATGGACGCAGGACCGCCAAAATGGCCGGGCCACTAAGCCGCACGATTCCTCGCGCGGCGCCACCATTGGCCGTGGCAATCGCGGCAATGGTGTCGTCCGTATTCATAAGCCAGTTGAGGTGGTGACGCCGGGATTAGTTACGGCGTTTCGATCGCTGTGGACGGGCGACGGGCACGGGAACGGCCGCAGCCACTGCCGTCGACTGCTTGCGTTTCCCCTGCATCACGCGCTCGGCAACCCCCCACAAACTGGATGTGATGAAGTAGATGCACAAGCCACTGGCCACCTTGTGGAACATGACGCCCATAAACAACATCATGAAATTCATCATCTGTTGCTGCATGCGCTGTTGGTCATCCGTCGCGGGTGGCGTGAACAATTTTTGATGTACCAAGAACAAAGCCACGGTGATCAGTGGCAATAGATTCAAATACGGGCCGAGCCATCCCGTCTCCCCTGCCAGGATCGCCGGCACCCATTGCTGCCAATCCCAGAACTTATCGGGGCCGGCCAAATTGGAACACCACGACAGTCCAGGAATCAGTGGAGCTTGACGGAGGGCAATATCCACGCTCAGTCCGCGATAGAGGCCGATAAAAATGGGAAGCTGAAGAAACATCAGTAAGCAGCCGCCAAACGGATTGTAGTTATGCTTGGCGAACAATTCACGTTGTGCCGCCGTTCGCTTCTCCATATCGTTGCCATACTTCTCCGCGATCCGCTTCATCTCGGGGGCAAGTTCCTGCATGATCTGAGCGTTTTGGGCCATTTTGCGGCTGAGCGGAAACAAACAACCGCGCACCAGTAGCGTCAACAGAACGATGGCGATGCCCCAATTGAGTACGACGGCATGGAAAGCGTGCAAGATCGTCAGCAACACCTTGACCACCGGACCAAACCAGCCATATACGATCAACTCACTGAGACCGTATTGCGTTAAGATCGCATCGTCCTTGGGTCCAAAGAAGAGTGCATAACGGTCCCTATGAGACTCGCCAGCCGGGATCGCTACCGTCTTACTGGTCATTCGAAACGTCACATCGGTCTTGGTATCGCGCTCCGTATCGGGTGAACCAACGACCTTGGCTTCTAACCGGTCGATTTCCAGTCCAGCGGAGTCCGGCGACGCCGCTGTTTCACCGCCATCTGTCAACATCATGGCGGCAAAATATTGGCTGTCGACACCGGCGTAATGGAGGCGGACCGCGGGTGGGTTGGCTGCCAAAATCGTATCAGGATTGGCCGTACGGGCCGCCTTGTCGGTCTTGACGGCGTTCTTGACGATCTCGCCGCAGGCCATCAGCTGGTGAGACTTGTCGTCGACCCGATAGGCCACGTCTCGAAGCCCAGCGCCGCTGAACTTGCGCGGATGCACCTTGGTCGAGTACCACCAACCCTCCAAGAGCGTTCCGGTGGGACCGTAGAGTTGGTAGGCAAGCTGCGTTGGCTTGGGTGCTAGGTTGCGCAACTCCACTTCCATGGTCAGGTGATAGGCCCGGTAGCTCAAATCCTCACGCGCCGACTCGGGAACTGGCACCAGCCGATACCGTTTGATCAATTCGATGGGCCCTGATTGCCCGACTTGTTCCAACTGCTTCTCAGAAAGCAACAGATGGAATTCGACTCCGGGTGCCGCTGAATCATCCAGGGAGCGGACCGCCCATTGCAGGTCCTGCATCGAATTGAGGCCAGGGAGCGTCTGTTCGCCGAACGCCAACGACGTGTCACCAACCTTCGTCAACTCCACCCCGTAGGACCCTTGGTCGGCTGTGGCGGGGACACCCGGCATCGCCGGATGAGGATGCACCACTTCTACGGGGCGGCGGCCCAAAGTCGTGCGAAAGGTCAAACGCTGACGCGCCGGCTGGCCGGGGACAGATCGCTCGACCGTCAACTCGATCTTCTCGCCGGGCCGACGCTGTTTCAGCCAATACTCGAATTCGGCCGTATTGGCGATGGGCTGTGTGCCGACCGCCACAATCACGTCTCCTGAACGATCCGGAGATAAAGATAAATAGCCCTGTCCGTCCGCCACCAAACTGGGTCCCTGCAAACCCACGGAAGACGATGGCCCACCGGATTCCGCTCGGGCAGCGGGGGTGCCTGGCACAACCACATGCACCCGGCAACCGCCCGTGGGGACATCCGCCAGCTCCAGGTGCCCCAGATAGCCCCCCGTATCGTCCACGTCGGTAAATCGCGCGTCACTAAGTTCCACCCGGCGAACGGACCCGCCGCGCGTATCAAAGACCACCGCCAAGCGATATGGACTGGCGGGGTCCACAGATCCCAACGCCACAAGTTGCCGTGGGCGGTCGGTCGATATCGCCTCGACTGGCAACGCCGGCTCAGCGGCCGGATCCTGCGACGTCGCCTTGGCAGCGGAACGATCGGGCCCCGCGTCGCCGGGCGGCGATAGAGCCATGGAATCAGATTCCTTCGTCGCGTCCTTGTCCTTTGCCTTGCCATCGTTGGCCAATACGCCGCTGGGGGAAGACTTCTGGTCCGTGGCCTCGGCGGGCACGGCCTGGCCGTTCATGGCATCCGCCTGCGGCACCTCGGGTGGTTGCGGCGGTACGACCAACGAGCGAAGGCTGGCCCAACCCACTAGCACCACCAGGGATACCAGCCAAAATCGGATAATGCGTTTATCCACGGTTTATGGTTCTCGACTAAAAGTAAGAATGAAAAATAATCGCATCCCAAATTTTTTTGCCCGATATCGGTCCAACCAGCCCCCCACGACGGACCCGCTGGGGAGCGATTATCCGATCGGCCCAGGGCCCATCAATGGCCCGCCAGCAGACGGTCGCCGAGAAAATCATCCAGTTCTTGCTCGGCATGAATCTTGTCCGCGGTGATCTGGGCCGCGTAGGGAACTCGACGAAAATGGACGGTTTCGTCGTCGTATACCACGTAGGCGGCACGCGCGTCGCCATCGCGCGGCTGGCCGACACTCCCCACGTTTATCATCACCTTTTCTGTCCCCAACGGATAGCCGACGGGAACCTCGTGGGGAAAAACGAAACGAAGTTGCGATGAAAAAATTCCCGCCACGTGCGTATGCCCCTGGAAGGCCACCCGTCGGATTAGGGCAAATAATCCCTCCATCTTCCGCAGATCCTGCACGTCCTCAGGAAACACATACTCGCTTAACGGATTCCGCACCGACCCATGCACGAAGATCCGATCTCCATCGCGGTGAAATCGAGGGAGTCGACAGAGAAAATCCCAGCGTGCTTGGCTCCGTTCGTCATCCGAGCACGGTGCGAGCTGTTTTCGGGTCCAACGCGCGGCACGCTCCGCCGCACTGCTAAAGCCTTCGGGATCGTAGAGCACTGCCTCATCATGATTGCCCAGTAAGCAAACGGCGCAGTGCGCCATGACGAGATCGAGACACTCGCGGGGGTTTGGGCCATAGCCAATGGTGTCCCCCAGGCAATAGATCGCAGTGATTTCCTGCCTGCTGATGTCCGCCAGAACCGCCCGCAACGCCTCCAAATTCGCATGCACGTCGCTAATAATCGCCCGCTTCAAAACGCCTACATCCTGAATCGCCTACATCCTGAATCTCAGAGGTGCTCACCACGGGCAAGCCGCAACTGCGGGCCCCTGGCGGATGCCACAGTTTACGTGCAGCGGCGTTGGACGGTCAAGATGGCTGGTCCCCGGCCGCCCCGAACCCGACCTCGGCCAGCTGGACTCGCAGTGCGTCGATGATCGGAGCCTCGGCCGGTAGCAGTTTTTTCTCTGGCGACCCGAACATGGTCTCAACCCGCCCGATGCGTGCCACCAGCTCCGACAGGGTTTCGGGAGTCATGGCTCCCGGATGATCGTCGCCCGGCATCTTGGTGCTGTAGCTGAAATGTTTTTCGAGGACCTCGGCCCCCAATACAACCGCAGCCACACAGGCCTCGATGCCCCGACTGTGATCGCTATAGCCAATCCCGTGATCAGGAAAGGCCGCGCGCAACGTAAGCATGGCCCGTAAATTGACATTCTCGTCTTCGGTCGGATACTGACTGACGCAATGCAACAAATAGCAATTCTCAATCCGGTGCAAACGCTTGACCGCTGCTCGCACTTCATCCATGGAGCAGCCCCCGGTCGACAGGTACACCGTCTTAACCTGATCGGCTCGACTGTTGATAAAGTCCAGCATGTCGTGGTGCACGACGCGGCCAGAAGCCACCTTGATGGCCGCCAGTCCCAGCGTGTCGATCAGAAACCTTGACGCGCAAACTGTGAACGGAGAACTTAAGAACTCGATCCCCTCCTGCACGCACGCTTGCTGCATATCGCGATGCACCGACTCGGGCATGCTCACCCCACGAAACCACTCGTAGGCGGGATGCGACTCGCCAAATTGTTCGCCCGTATACGTCTGAAACTTGGCGATTGTCGCGCCGTTACGAGCCGACTCGTGAACGAGGCCGCGACAAATATCCCAGCGGCCGTAGTGGTTCTCGCCGATCTCTGAAATCACAATGGTCTTCACGCTGCGCTTCCTCTGGAGCCCTCTCAGGAGGACAAGTAGGCATCTCGCTCGAACGGATTGTCCCAATACGGATCGCGTCCCGACCAGTAGAGCCAGAGGGAACTGGCTAGGTAGGCCGGAATGAACAACGGACCCCATTGTTCATATTGGCGAACGTGAATCCGTTCGTGGGCTCGGCTCTGCTCCAAGCACGTCTGATCCTGCCCGAGAACGACATGGCCCAGTGTCATCGCGGCGCAGCAACGAACGCCCGGCAGCGGACCTCGAAGTACACGCGTGACCCATCCCCCCTGAATCTCCAGCACGCCGGCCACCCAACTCGCAGTCCCTCCACTCAAGACCGCTATTGGCCAAGCGATCAACCCCAAACAGGTGGCCGGAGCGGCCCAGAGATAACACCCGATACGGCCCAATCGTAGCACCATCTAGGACGTCCCGATCACTAGTCCCGATCAAGATAGCCTCACTCGAATGTTGGCCCATCGGCCTTTAGTCCGTTGAGGGTACCGACACCGATCGATTGTACGCAATCCGACGGACCTCGGCAAATGACAACCGGAGCGATCCCCGTGGACTCGGCGTTGCCACCAAGTCCACGGAGCCTCCGCACACGGTTGACCATGGCTTCATGATTCCGCGGTTTCGGTAGTCCGTCTTTTACAGAACGTTAGGCAACCAAGCGCATCGAGCCCGCCCGCTCGGACACCCCTTCCACAAACTCCTCGAAGATCCGCACATCCAGGGCTGTGGCTGAGCTGGCCTCTGGATGAAATTGCGTACCGATCGCAAACCAATCTTCGCGCTGACTCTCGATGACCTCGACGATGCCGTCCGGGCAGCGAGCGGTGACGGCGAATCCCTCCGCGACTTCGTCGACCGCCATGTGGTGCATGCTGTTGACCCGAACCTCGCCATCGCCATACACACGTTCGATCAGCGACCCAGGCACGACGGTTAAACCGTGCCGGTGCGCTGTGCATTGGAAGTCTCGATGCGGCAAGGCCTGTGGCAAATCTTCAGGAATATGCAAGAACAGATTGCCGCCCTGCGAGACGTTGATCAACTGCATGCCAACTCCGATCCCGAATACGGGGAGTCGGCGCTTGGCGATAATATCCGTTAATTGACGGTCGAATTGTTCCCGACGGCGCTCCATTGGACGTACCGTGGGATGCAGCATGAACCCATCGTTGCGAGGATCTAGATCGGCTCCCCCCACCAAGACAAAGCCGTCCAACTGGTCCACGATTCGTTCGATATCGCTGACGACTTCCAGCGGGGGCAGAATCAGCGGGATACCTCCCGCTCGTTGCACACAATCGTAGTAACCAGAGCAGAGTACTGAAAAAGCAGCCCGATCTCGGGTCGCCGCTCGAAAGTCCGCATTCATGCCGATGATAGGTTTCGACCGCATACCTGAATCTCCTCCCTTAGATATAGGCCCAGCGACCAAGCGGCAGGAGCCCCGAACAGAGTCCGGGGAAACCAACCAGGGAGAACGACCCAAGATTTTCGCCGTGAAACTACGACCGTTATCAACTGAGACCTAGTCAACAGAGACCTAGCCCAGGAGACACGTCATCGGAGCAAACTCGGCTATTGGCGAATCGTTCTTCCTTTTTGCTCAGGCGCCGAATACTCCCTAAAAGAGGTGCAAGTCGCTGAGGAGTCTAACGATCAGGCAAGCCGATTTCCAGTGCCCCTCCATTTTGTGTGACTCGGTCGTCATGGACACTACATCTTGTAGCGTGGGACACCGACTGTAATTTGGGTAGTCTACGGTGACTCTTTCTGACTGCGACGGCCGTCACTCGCTCACGAAGGCACGGGCAGACAAGCCGACCGAGGCGCTCAGCCCGTGGCACTTAACCGTCAGCCGCAGGGCTCATCACATCCCTACAAACGTTACAAACGGCCGCTCAACGACGCAGATCCCTTGATGGCACCATCGATTTCGATCAATCCTCAGAATAGGACCTACCGATATTACCGCTGTCGTGGGATCAGTCGTGGGTTCAAAGGATGGGACCATGAGGCTCCTGCTTGCATCCATTCGCGTGGACGGCACCCGGTGCGTCCGACTTGGCGCCGGCTTAGCCCTTCTGATCATGGGGTTGTTGAGCGGCGGTTGTGCCCGTGTGGTCGTAAAACCGCATCCAGGTCCCCGTGATTCGGGCCTGCGGTTCTACCGGCCGAAGCCCTACTTGTGGATCAGTCCCGCCGTGTTAGACGGACAGACAGCCGTCGAACCCATGCGCCCCGTGACGATCCGCATGGAGTATCTGCCCGATTTTAGTGAAGAGTACTCGATCCGCATGACCCCCGGCATCAATTCCAACACGCAATTCAGCCCGGAGTTGCAGAATGGTTGGAATCTGGTCGGCTTCAAGTCGCAGGCGGATCAAGGGACTGCCGACTTGGTCAGTGCCGTAGCGGACGCCCTGCCGGCAATTCAACGCGGATCGGGTGCGGTCCTTGGTGACGGTGCGATCATGGCGGATGTGGATCTGCCATTGGGATACTATGAGAGTGTGATCGTACCAGATTCCTGCGGTCGCAAGCGATTGGTTGGCTGGCGGTATGTGGGGTTTGTGCCCTTCCAGGGATGTCCGATGGACGGGTTTGTTGGCACCTACCCGGCGTCTTGTGATCCGACGGCCCTGTGGTCACTGGTCTATGAAGGCAACGTTTTGCGATTCAAGCGGCAGGACATCGTGACCGATGCAGCGGGGCAGAGAGCTGCGCGTGATCTGCAATTGCTACCACCGATTCCACCGGAACGCTTGATTCCGCCAGGTGCGTAACTTCTTCGTGAGCCGATCCGCGGCCAAGGACAACAAGCGGCGTCGATCTATCCCATACGTGCGGATCGATGTGGTTGTACGGGTTCTTGGCACTGCGTGGGTTGGGACCTGCGAATCCGCCCCGTGTGATGGGATCACGTCCATGCGTCGAAACTGACACTAGGCCATTACGATGGCATTGATGTCAGTTGGGCAAGACGCCAGGATGCGGACTCACGGCACAGGGATGTCGCCACATGGATGTTGCCAGACCGAAGACATGGTGTCGCCGGCGAGCTTGGCCGGCCCTGGCTTGGCTGGGGGTCTCCCTCGCGCCCGTAACCGATTCACTCGGTGAGCCTTTTTCTTATTCGACCGCCCCAAATCAGGTCGCGGTCACCGCGACGGCTGAGAGCAGCGAGTCCGCGCGAGGCTGGTCCGGACCGGACTCCGCCGAGCCGTTGCCTCCGCCAGGTCTGGATGTGCTCGCCTCGCAGACCGGCCTGGATTGGTGGCAACCCATGCTGACTCACCCGCTGACGTCGAGCGGTTCACCCTTGCAGGTAACCCTTGAGGACCTAATCACGGGCGCGCTGCGACACTCGGCGTCGTTGCGGGTGGCCACGGACGCGCCCCTTATTCGGGATACGATCGTGATCGAGGCCCAGGCCGAATTCGATTGGACTGCATTTGTCGCGACCAAGTGGAATGACATTAGCGAGCCCGTTGGCAACACGCTAACCACGGGCGGTCCAAATCGATTCAACGACCATCGCTTGGACCACGCGGCCGGCGCCCGACGCAAGGTCTATTCCGGTGGGCGCTTTGAAGTTGCCCAACGCTATGGATGGCAACGCAACAACTCCGTCTTCCTCGTCCCCAACGATCAGGCGACATCTCGGCTGACCCTCAGCTTCACGCAACCGCTTCTGCGTGGAGCTGGCCGAATGGTCAATACGAGCCTGATCGCGGTCGCGGAGCTCGACGCGGGCGTCGCCAGGCAGCAGTTACTGGGCGCCTTGCAGGACCATCTATTACAAGTCACGGAGGCCTACTGGAACTTGTATCGCGAGCGAGGGGCCTATCTACAGCGATTGGCCTTGTACCATCGCGCCGCCGAGATTCTTCAGGAACTTGAACGCCGCCAAGACCTCGACACACTCGCCAATCAAATCGTCCGCGCGCGTGCGGCCGTGGCCGCGAGAAAATCCGAGCTGGCCCGACGCGAGGCCGAGATCAAGAACGCCGAAGGCGTTTTGCGCGTCTTGACGAATGATCCAGCACTTGGCGCTGTCGGCGATTTCGAGCTTCTCCCCTTGGACGCGCCGACCTTTCATGAACAACCGCTGGACATGCTGGCGTCGATCGAAATCGGACTGAGACACCGACCAGAAATGAGCGAGGCCATGGGGCGCATCAAGGCCGGAGCCGTACGTCAACAGGTCGCGTCCAATGAATTGCTGCCAGCCCTGGACCTGATCATGGAGACTTACGTGGCGGGTTTGCGTGGCAATTCCAATTTCGCAAATTCATGGTCGGATCAGTTCACCGAGGGCGCGCCTAGTTACGCTCTGGGGATGCAACTCGAAGTTCCCATTTGCAATCGGGCGGCCCGTGCACGATACGAGCGACGCCGGCTGGAAATTCGCCAGCTACAAAACGAACTCTTGGACGCGATGCAACAGATTCGCGTAGAAGTCGAGATCGCCATTCGCGAGTCCGAAACATCCTATCGCGAGGTGGCTGCCAAGCGTCAAGCCGTACAAGCTGCGGCCAGCGAGGTCGAGTTCATCCAAGCACGCTGGCAGCAATTACCCGATACGGATCGCGCCGCCGGCCTGGTGCTGGAAGATCTCTTGGCGGCCCAAAGTCGCATGTCCGACGAGGAGCTGGGATATCTGGCAGCCCAGGTCAACTACAGCATGGCTTGGATTAATATCAAACGCGTTACGGGAACGCTCCTGCAATACGAAAACGTCCATCAGACGCGTGCGGTCACCGACTGTCTGCCGACGATCGTTCTCGATAAATCTCCAGGTATCGATCAAAACGGCCAGAGCAGTAGTGCGGAGTAATTGAGATTGCCGCGCACGGCCGGCTCCTGCGAGCGATCATAGCGATCGGATACGGCCAATTTCAGCTTGAGCCCCGCATCGGGATCCATCAGGACCTCCCAAGCGGCGTCCGTATTGAGTCGGTAGTTCAACGGTCGCTCTAACGCCGGCACACATTCCGCGTTCGCCTTGATCGTGTGGCGTGTCGTGAGTTGGCGAGACCACTCCATGCCCAACGACGCCTCGGGCACAAAGTGGTCTGTCTGCCCACCAAACGCACGAGAAAAACTCCCGCCAAATCGACAGATGAGCGTGTGATCCGCCACCTTGAAAAATTCATATCCGAAGCCCGATGACCCCGCTACACGTACATTATAATCGCGGAGCACATCGCGTTCGGACGAGCTCCGGATAAAATACGTCCAGGGGCTCTCCATGAATGGCCACTCCACGCGACCGTCGGCGAGCGAGTTCTGGACGGAATCAAGGCCCGTCCCCGAACTATCCACATGCTTGATTTTTATGGTGTGGGTTACCGTGGGAGTCGCGCGTTCTGCGTCGAGCCCAGCCCGCATCGTGAACGAATTGGTCCTGCCTTGTGCACCGGCAGCACCAAATTCAAACGACCGTTTCCACTTGATCGCGGAATCTTTGGTCGTCGGGGCTTCGTCGACGTCAATCGAAATCATGATCGGGTCGAGCGCGTGTTCCAGCTCAGGCTGGGATACGGGAACCATCGTTCCCACGTTGGCCGACTCGTCTTCTGGGATGGGCCTGGGTAGCCGAATCACTTCCTGGGCCGGCGGAAAGAGGAGAGGCGCATCCGCGCGCGCATCTCCGAAACTCACCAACCAGCTGGCTGCCAAGAAAACGCCCCCCCATCGGCGAATCGACTTTGGTTCGGTCCGCTGCAACCGCACGTGAGCCCCTACTTCACAATCCCTTGCTTCACGATCCTGCTTGATGGACCGGTTGGCTGGGCGAATTCATAGCAAATCACGGCGAAATCCGCAACTCGGCCCCCATCCGTCGCGTGACGATCGGCGACCCTCACAGATGCCGCTAGCAGCCCAGAGGAGCAAGGCCGTGACGTTGGCTCACCATGCGAGTTCTGTGAATCAGCCGCTAGCCCCGGCACGCTGCTGTTGCCGATCCCACCATGTGCTAGCCTGGCGGTAGACGTATTGGCCAATCGATTCGGCAGATTCCAAGCGAACTTGAGCCAGTTGGCCTGCGATCAATCCTGCAGCCACCTCGGCGGGACAACTAAGGATGGCCGTAAAGCGGGGCTGCACGAACTCTTGACGCGTCTCTCGGTTCGTGACTTCAGCCCCCCGGACGGCCAGCGGGCCCCCTTCCGAGGCGCTTAAGGCTTGATCCCAAATCCTCGTGCTCGCCTGGGGTTGTATTTTGACCAGGCGAACGCTGGTAAGAACTGAAGGGAGTCCTTGCACCCGCACGGTGATGCACTCCCCGAGTTTTTTCTGAAATTCAGACAATTGATCCTGCGAAAGTGATACATGAATCTCCTTGGAATCCTCCGCACCAATGGCCAGAATGGGGGTTCCCGGTTCCAAATAGCGGCCCTCCAGCGTGTGCAGATGCGGGCCGATCACCCGCCCCGCTATGGGGGCCAGCGGAGTGCGATCTCCAGACCGTTCCGTCAGATCCCGCTGCCGCTGCTCCAAGGTTTCTCGATTGTGGATCTCCACCTGATATTTACCGAGGTCCCGCTCCTGGTGCCAGACACGAGCGCGTACGACCGCCTGCTCTAGCGATCGACCAACATCACGGATTTCGACGTCTGTCTCCGGGTGGTATAAAGTGAGCAGACGATCTCCCGGACGCACCTGTTGCCCGGCTTCCACGAACACCCCCTCCACGAAGCCGGGACCGCGCGTGCGGACGATCTCCAAGGGGGCATACTGGACAATGGCTGGCGCCAGCTCCCCGCCAGGCCGGGGTAGACGGGCTACTCCCCATAAAACTCCAATCGTCAGCAGGCTGACAACCGCGCAACGCAGGCGTTGCGGTTGTTCCTGCGCGGAGCCCCGATAGAGATATACGATCAGTCGGACCGCGGGGAGCGCAAACCAGAGGCACAACGCGGACAGTGCCAGCACGATGCCCGCTCCCGCGAACATATGGGCTGCCATGGCGATCAGCGAGATCATGACGGTCCACCGCCACGCCGCGCTGGCCAATCCATACGCC
>SXHS01000156.1 GCA_005773145.1 Planctomycetaceae bacterium
AACGAGCCGGGATCGACAAGAAACTCACGGCGCACAGTCTCCGTCATAGCTTCGCCACGCATCTCCTGGAAGATGGCAAAGACATTCGCACCATCCAAGAGTTGCTCGGCCATAAAGACGTCTCCACGACTATGATCTACACACACGTCAGCACCGTGGGAGCCACCGCCGTTCGCAGCCCCCTCGATCAACTGGATTGAACCAGTCCACCCCACGATTTCGGCGTGCCACCCGATCACCCTGAGTATTGCGAAGGGCGTGCCACCGGACTCGCAGGTCGGCCAGCTACAGGCTGAACAGGGGGCCGAGAATGGGTTGTGTCGATGGGCGCCGCTCGCTAGAATCGGCCGACCCATGTTTTCGTTTTCTTTCCCGTATTTCCCATTACTCTCGTTTTTCCCACCGGCGTCAAGGATGACGTATGATGAGCGGCTCGCCTGCTAGCACGACCAGTACCCCCGTTGAGTCGAGCCTGCTGAAACACGCGCGAAGCATCTTGCGCACCGAAGGACAAACGCTCCTGGATCTGGCCCAGCGACTCGATGGCTCGTTCGTTCGTGCCGTGGAGGTACTATCCGCATGTCGCGGCAGCGTGATCGTCAGCGGCATGGGGAAGGCCGGTCTGGTCGGGCAAAAGATCGCCGCCACCTTGGCGTCGACCGGTACACGCAGCCACTTCCTACATCCGGCAGAAGCCGTGCACGGCGATCTGGGCCGCGTGCACGTCGATGACGTGATGCTCTTACTGTCCTACAGCGGCCAAACCGACGAGATCGTCCGTTTGCTAGCACCGCTGAGCGCCATTCCCGTCCCCATGATCGCGGTCACGAGCAATCGCGAGAGTCCGTTAGGACGCCAGGCTACCGTTACGCTGGAGCTGGGTCACTTGGTCGAAGCCTGTCCCTTGGGGCTGGCACCCACCACCAGCACCACGGCCATGTTGGCATGGGGGGATGCCTTGGCCGTAGTCGCCAGCGACCGCCGTGGATTTCAGCGGGAAGACTTCGCCCGCTTCCATCCGGGGGGGAGTCTCGGCAGACAATTGGCCAAGGTCGAGGATGTGATGCGGCCCCTAAGCCAGTGCCGCTTGGCCAGCGAGATCCTGACCGTCCGCGATGTGCTCATCCAAGCCCGTCAACCGGGTCGTCGCACCGGCGCGATTATGATCACCGATGCCAGTGGAAGACTTGCGGGCATCTTCACGGACAGTGACCTGGCGCGGCTCTTCGAACAACGACGCGACGGCGCATTGGATGGACCAATCGGCCAAGTCATGACGCGTCATCCCTCCACAATCACCCGCGGTGAGCGACTACAGGATGCCGTTCAGCGTTTGGCAAGCCGAAAGATCAGCGAACTACCGGTGGTCGAGGCAAACGGCTATCCGTGCGGCCTGATTGATATCACCGATGTCGTCGAACGCTGGCCCGACGAGACGCCGCAGACCGACCATCCGGCGACCACTCCACCGGACAGCGACGAACACGTGGAAGGAGCAACCATTATCCCACTAACGTCCTATTCCCGTCCGAACGTCGCATCGTGATTGATTCCAATATGAATCTGACGCAACGTTGTAGCAAAATTCGCTTGTTGTTGTGTGACGTCGATGGCGTACTGACGGACGGCGGCATCATGATCGACAACGACGGAGTGGAGTCCAAACGCTTTCATACACGCGATGGGATGGCCCTCGTCCTGTGGCAAATGGCGGGGCACGAGTTGGGTTGGATCTCAGCGCGTACCTCAAAAATTGTGGCCCAGCGGGCCGCCGAATTAAAAGTGCCGTGGGTCAAGCAAGGGGTCGGCGACAAGCGTGAAGCGGCGCGCGCGATCATGCGGGAGGTCTCCGTGACGGCAGATCAAACGTGCTATATCGGCGACGATTTTCCCGATCTGGGTATCTTGACCGACGTCGGTCTCGGTGTGGCCGTAGCCGACGCAGCGAGCGAGCTGAGGGATGCTGCCCACCACGTTACCGTCTGTCCGGGTGGCCAAGGCGCCGTGCGTGAAACGATTGAGATGATCTTGCAGACGCAACAACGATGGAATGAATTGGTCAGCCGATTTCGCTAGCGTTCGGTCACCCCCCACGCCGGGTATCGCGTTCATGTTATCCGCCCCTTTATCATCGCCAGCGTCCCAAGTCTCGACGAGCGGACCTCGACGATTGGTTCCCCGGACGCCTATTGGCCACCCCTCCGGCATCGCGGCACGCAGCCGACGATCCCCCCCCCTGCGGGCATTGCTGGGGCTGGCTGGCGTGGTTGTGGCATTCAGCCTGTATCGCGTGATGATCGTCCCAATCCTTGAGCCGCCCTTGCCGCGCCCACTGGTCCATCTGCATGGCGCTGCAGCCGATCCAACCACCAACGCCACCAGCCAATTCCAACATCTGCTCATCCCGCTGTTCTCCGGTACCAGCTGGGAGCGAACGGATGCCAAGCTCATTAAGACCGACGAGGCCCTGTTGTTGTTCCAGCGCTACGAGGTGCTGGAAGGGGGCCAACTGAAACTCAGCCCCTGCACGCTGGTTCTAAATCCCGAACCTTCTGGGCCAGCAGCGGCAACCCGTGGCAAGGAACCAACCAACAGCCGAACCTTGGTGCTCAAGGCGCCCGAAGGGGCTGAAGTCCAATTCGATTCGCCGGTGAGCGTGGGCCAAGGACAGCTGGGGAAACTCAAAGGGGGGCGACTGTTGGGTGAGATTGTCATTCAAGATGCGGAACGCATGGCAGGTGGCCTGGAAGGTATCGAGATTACGACACGCAACGTACAATTGAACCCCAAACAACTGTGGACGTTGCATGACGTGAACTTTCGCATCGGCAAGAGTTATGGATCCGGCAGCGATTTGACGATCCACCTGCTACCAAAAGCCGTAGAAAACCGATCGGCCGCCAGCCCGCTGAATGCGTCTTTCTCGGGAGTGCGTTCCATCGAGCTCTTGCACTTGGCCCAATTGCAAATGGATATTCCCGCCAAATCCAACCCGGCTCAGTCCAACAATGAGGCACCACCTGGCCAGGGCGGATCGGAAGCGGTCCGACTCGACGTGCGCTGCCAGGGCCCGTTGCAGGTCGACATGGTGCGACGGCAAGCGACATTGGAAGAGCAGGTGAGCGTCCATCGCCTCTACCCGCGCGGTGAAAGCGACCAATTGAACTGTGAACTTCTGACACTTCACTTCGCGACGGCCAAACAGGGCAAACTTACCTCCGAAAGCGGGCCCGCAACATCCGCGAGGCCGGCCTCACCGTTGAATCCACCCGTGCCCACCAAGGTCGGCAACTTTCAATTGACTCGATTTGTGGCGGTGGGCCAGCCGGTTACCATCTGGTCCCGTCAACACCAGACACACGTACGTGGAGAAATGTTGGACTATGACTTGATCACAGGTACCTTGCGTCTGCAGTCGAACGGCTCCGGCTCGTTTCGCGTGCGGCCACAGGATGGGGAGGCCCAGGGCCTATCCGCGTCTTGGACGGAGGGGCTGGAGGTACAACCCAAAGATGGACAACAATGGGTGTCGCTGCGCGGCGACGCACAGCTCGAGATGCCCGGCACCGGAGTCATTCGTGGCGACAAGATCGAGGCGTGGTTGGTCCCGGGCCCAGCATCCGGCGAGCGCTCATCCGCCGCGAAATCCACTCCCAATCTGCAGCCACGGCGTCTGACGGCCGACGGTGCGGTGGAATTCCAGTCGCCCCAATTGACCGGCCAAACCCAACACCTGGATATTGAACTCCTCGGTGACACGAGCCTCGTGCGCTCGCCGTCACGCACGGGCATGAGTGGTGAAACGCATACAACGCCGCCGTCGGGGATCTCTCCCGCCGTGATGAGTGATGGGCCAGCACGGCCGCCAAGCGGACCAGGTCAGCCCGCAGCCGCCGAGTTGGCATCCTACGATCTGCGCGGCGATTCCATTCGCGCGGTGCTGCGACCGTTGGCGGACCAGATGCAGATCGAGCGGGCCATGGTGACAGGGGACGCTCGCCTGCTGCAGCGCGCTGGATCCAGCCAACAACCGCCGATTCATCTTTCCGGAGAGCTATTTCAGTTGGATCAGATGACATCCACGCAAGGGCGCGTGTTGATTGCCGGGCAGCCGGCCCACGTCGACGCGCAGGGCATGCAATTGGAGGGAGCCCGCATTCGCTTGGACCGCGACCGCAACCTGTTGTGGATCGATGGCGAGGGGCAAGCTGTCTTCCCGATCAAGTCCCTATCACCATCATCGGCGCCCTCGGCCGCGATTCCAACCACGGTGCATTGGCTGGAGCGAATGCAATTCGATGGATCCACCATCCGTTGCCTGGGTGGCGTGGAGGCGCACAACGAACTCTCAAGACTTCGATGTCCAACTTTGGAGGCTCACCTGGACCGAACGGTGAACATGGCGGCCGAACGGTCCACCCACTCATCGTCAGCACCTCCGAAAATCAGCCGCCTCGTCGCGGGGGGACAAGTGGATATCGTCAATCGCACGAAGGATGATGTCGGAGTCGCATCACAGGATCAATTGCGGGTTCAGGATTTGAGCCTGGACCAACTCAGTGGAAAGATTCAAGCGACAGGTCCCGGCCGGATCCTGAGCGTCCGCAAAGGAATGCCACGGCAACTGAGCACCAGCGGTCAACCGTCCGCTGCCCCATCGGCGACACCCGGGGCGGGGCTGTCCTATCTCGAGGTGGAATTCCAACAAGGGCTGAGTGGCAACATGGACCAGCGCATCTTGACGGTGCGTGATACGGTGCGCGCCGCGTACGGTCCGGTGGCCCGCTGGGACGAACGGATTTCGCTGCAGGAGGCCCCCGGCGAGAACGTGATCTTGCTCAACTGCGATGAGATGACGGTGATGGGGAGCGGCGCCGGCTCGTCCTTGCCCGGATTACCGAAGTCCCCGGCGCGGACCCAGATTGACCTGGAGGCCCGCGGACACGCATTCGTGGAAGGTCATCTATTTACGGCCACTGCGGACCGTGTTTCCTATTCGCAGTCCAAGGATCAGCTCGTCCTTGACGGCGAGGGGCGCAACGAAGTGGAATTGACCCATCAGGCTCGCTTGGGAGCGCCTCGCTCCACCCAACGCGCGGGTAAGTTGATGTTCGCACCACAGCGCAACGCCGTCCAAATTGGCGATGCCACCCAAACCCAAATCGATTTGGGTGGCCAACGTTTTTCGCCCCGCTAGCACGTCCCACCGTGAGCCGTGCGGGACGAGGGGTGAGAAAATCCTCGCTCGGCCGTGAGGCCTCGTTAAGCGGTGGTCCGCCGTTCGACGACCAAACCGCGACCGGTGAAACGCTCAATCGATCGCAAGTATCCCTTCTCTTCCGGATCGCAGAACGAAACGGAAACCCCACGGGCTCCCGCTCGCCCCGTGCGTCCGATCCGATGCACGTAGGTTTCGGCGTCGGCCGGGAGGTCGAAGTTGAACACATGGGAAATATCGCGCACATCGAGGCCACGAGCCGCTACGTCGGTGGCGACCAGCACGCGGGTGCGACCCGATTTGAAGCCATCCAGAGCCCGCTGCCGGGCGTTCTGACTCTTGTTGCCGTGAATCGCCTCCGCACAAACGCCCGATCGGTTGAGGTGCTGAGTGACTCGATCCGCACCATGTTTCGTGCGAGTGAAGACAATGGCCCGAGTTACAGGGCGCGTGGTCAACCACTCGGTCAACAATTGCGACTTTTTCTGCTTGGGCACGAAACAAACCGATTGATCGATCAGTTCGGTCGTGGCTTTGGCCGGGGCAAGTCGAATACGCACGGGGTCGTGCACGATTTCATTTGCCAATTTCTCGATCGGAGGTGGCATGGTGGCGGAGAAGAACAAGGTCTGCCGCTGCTTGGGTATCTTGGCGATCACACGCTTGATGTCGGGGAGGAACCCCATATCGAGCATGCGATCGGCCTCATCCAGCACGAAGATTTCCACGGATCCGAGGCGAATGAATCCTTGATTCATCAAATCGCACAAGCGGCCCGGGGTGGCAATCAGGATGTCGACGCCGTTCTGAAGCGCACGAACCTGACCGTGTTGCCCCACACCGCCATAGACGGTTGTGTGACGCAATCCGGTATGCCGGCCGTACACCTTGAAACTGTCGCCAATTTGGGAGGCCAACTCACGTGTGGGGGAAAGAATCAAGGCACGAATGGGTCGATTACGACCTCGCGGCGTCGATTCAGCCTCGGAGAGCCGATGTAGGATCGGCAAAGCAAATGCAGCGGTCTTGCCCGTACCGGTTTGGGCACAGCCAATCAGATCGCGTCCCGCCATCCCGCGCGGGATTGCCTCAGCTTGAATAGGGGTGGGAGTCGTGTAACCTTTGGACACAATGGCACGAAGGATGGGCTCGTGCAGCCCGAAATCTTGGAACGTCATTCGGTCTCTCTACGGAAGCATTCCAGGACCGAATGCGGATACGCGAACAACGCCGTCCGAAAGCCATTGGACCTGGCAGAATCCAACGGCCAGTGGCAGATGGACAAACTTTAGAGTCAATACTCTCTACCTTATTCCCTCGACATACTGCGGGTCAATCTCAAATCGCCTGAAATCGGCAGGTATTTCCCGATCTCCGAGCACTCTGGCACCAGGCATGGCCGTCACAACCGACATTTTCACGTTCCTGCGGGCTCTGATGGTGCCGCCGCGTCGGGGCTCGGCGTGCCGAATTTTATCGGGAGCAATGGGGATTCTCCCTCTTTCCTAGGGTCGCCTGATGCGTGTCTAGCCTGCTGGCACGGCGCAGGTTTTGGCGGCAAGACCATCACCAAGGGGCACCCGACTCATTCGCCGGAGGGCGCTAGGACCGCGAACCAGAAATCCGGTTCCACTAGAAAGGAAGTCTCCCCAGCGTCCCCAAGATGTGTTTTTCTCACAATGTGCGATCCTCAAGAAGGTTTGTTCTGCACAAAAGTTCGTTCCTCAAGAAATCGCGTTCTGCAAAAGGTGTGTTCCTCAATAAGGTGCGTTCTGCAAAAGGTGCGCTCTGCAAAAAGTTGCGCTTCTCAAGAAGGTGCGCTCTGCAAAAAAGTTCGTTCTGCACAAACGTGCGCTCTTCTGGCTCCCTCCCCCTTGGGGGGTGGGTTGGGGTGGGGGTTGCCAAGTGCGCGCCCGATGTCATTGAACTCCGTCGGATCGTTGCCCGGTTCTCACGCAAATTCACCTGGTTCTTTATCGCGGTACGTCTCGTGAATACACCCCCTCCCCACCCCTCCCCGCAAGGGGGAGGG
>SXHS01000157.1 GCA_005773145.1 Planctomycetaceae bacterium
CATGGTTTCCGGGCGCGTGGTGGCAATGGTCACATGCGTGGGCTCGCCCGGCTGGGGATCGATCACCGGATAGCGAAAGTGCCAAAAGAATCCCTGTACGGTTTCGTGGAACAGTTCGTCATCGCTGACAGCGGTTTGCAGGAAGGTGTCCCAGTTGACGAGTCGCTTGCCACGATAGATGCGTTGCTTGCGAAACAGGTCAAAAAACGTGCGGCGCACGGCGCGGGCGCAGACATCATCCAACGTGAACCGCGTGCGCTGCCAATCGCAACTACAGCCCATCTGTTTCAACTGGCCCAGGATGCGCGTCTCATACTGGGCCTTCCATGCCCAGATGCGGTCGACCAATTTCTGACGTCCGAGGTCGTGTCGTGTCTTTCCCTCTTCCTCACGGAGTCGCCGTTCGACCACCGCTTGCGTGGCGATGCCAGCATGATCGGTACCGGGCATCCAGAGCGTATTAAAGCCTTGCATGCGTTTGCAGCGTACGAGGATGTCCTGCAAAGTATTGTTGAGGGCGTGTCCCAGATGGAGCGCCCCGGTGACGTTAGGCGGGGGAATGACGATGGAAAATGGTTGCTGCTGGGGGTTGGGAACATTATGGTGATAGCCATTCGCCTCCCAAAATTCCAGCAGCCGTTGTTGTGCCGTTGCGTGGTCGAATCGGTTCGGCATGGATGCCGAAGGAATCGATTCGTGTTGGGGAGTGGTTTCCTTGGGGGGGGCCATGACGCGGTCATCCTGCTGTAGTGGTCGTGCGTGACTCATCCCGGCACAGCTTGTACTCGACGGCATCGACCAGCGCCAGCCAACTGGCCTCGATGATATTCTCACTGACGCCGACCGTTCCCCAAACCTCTTCCCCATCCGTGCTTTCGATCACGACGCGAATCCGTGCTGCGGTGCCCGCCTCTTCATTGACGACGCGCACTTTATAGTCGATCAGCCGCATCTTTTGCAGGCTGGGGTAGAAACCGTTGAGAGCCTTGCGCAGCGCGGCATCCAGTGCATTGACCGGGCCGTCTCCTTCCGCGACTTCATGGCGCGTTTGGCCATTCACTTGCAACTTGACCGAGGCCTCGGTCACCGTGCAGGATTGCGGCGAATCCCCCACGTGCTCGACGTCGACATGATACTTGAGGAGTTCGAAGTGCGGCCGAAATCGTCCGGCACAACGGGCGCACAGTAGGCTAAAGGAAGCCGTTGCCGCCTCGAATTGGTAGCCCTGGTGCTCCAGCGTCACCAACCGGTCGAGAATCGTATCCATCAACTTGCGATCGCCCTGCAATTCCTGTTGCAGGTCGTGTTGCAGGGCCAGGGCCAATACGTTGGAGCGGCCGGACAACTCGCTGACCAGCACGCGGCGTTCATTCCCCACCAGACTTGGATCGATATGCTCGTAGGAGTGAGCGATCTTGTTCACAGCATGCACATGCATGCCCCCCTTGTGAGCAAAGGCGCTCTGCCCCACAAATGGCTGATCGCGACGCAGGTGCATATTGGCAACTTCGTAGACGAAACGAGATAACTCGGTTAAATGTTCCAGTGAGCGGCCGTTCAAGGCCTGAAGCTCAGGCATCTTGAGACCGATGTTGGCGACAATCGAGATTAGGTTGGCATTGCCACAGCGCTCGCCGACTCCATTGATCGTTCCTTGCACCTGCACCGCGCCCGCCTGGATCGCGGCCAAGGAATTGGCAACCGCCAGCTCGCAATCATTGTGACAGTGGATCCCCAAGTTCGCGCGGTAGTCTCCCAAGGCTCGCTGAGCCTCCGTCGTCAATCGCGAAATCTGTTCCGGCATCGTGCCGCCGTTGGTATCACAGAGCACCACGGTCTTGGCCCCGGCGCCCGCAGCGGCCTGGATTGTGCGCGCTGCATAGGGGGCGTTGGCGGACCAGCCGTCGAAAAAATGTTCCGCGTCGTAGATCACATCCCGGCCGACCGCCACCAAATAGGCGATCGTCTCGGAGATCATCGCCAAATTCTCCTCGAGCGCAACGTGGAGTACCTCGGTGACGTGCAGATCCCAGGTCTTACCCACGATGGTGATGACGGGAGCCTGGGAGTCGATGAGGGCCTTGATGCCGGGGTCCTCATCAACCTTCATCCCGCGGCGTCGCGTCATGCCAAAGGCGCAGATGCGACTGGTCTTGAGCTTCAGCTCCCGCACCCGTTGGAAGTACTCCGCGTCCTTGGGATTGCTGAGCGGATACCCCCCCTCCACGTAATCGACGCCCATTTCATCCAGACGCTGGGTGATCAACAGTTTGTCCTGCAGTGACAGACTGAATCCTTCCCCCTGGGTCCCATCCCGCAGCGTTGTATCGTAGACTTCGATCGATCGCATGGATCCGATTTCCCGCCGCAGCTTGGCTCGCGACGAGTGGTTTAAGGGTTCGCGGGAAGGTGCACACTTCCCCATTCGACGACGTACGAGGCAATGGAAACATGCGATTGTATCGCGGCGGGTCGCCGGCGTACATCCGGGCGCCCCGCATTGATTCGTAAATGCTTGCCTACCAATACGTTGCGAGATTCCCCATCGTCCGTGTCGCGTGAGGCAAGCAAAACTCACCAAGAGCGCGGCACTCGGGGATTTTGGGCAGTTTGCAGTTTATTGTGAGGGGCTGCGACGGCTAGGGCTGGGGCGACGGAGCTTGACTCGCGCCGTCTCATCCGGCTGATGGTTCGCGAAGAATTTCTCGTCGTACGTTGGGCTTTGATTCGTCGTGTCGGTGTACTCGGCGGCGCCTGAGGCAGCGATTTGCTCGTCCGTTAGCTCCACTTCTTCGCCATCCGCGTCGTATTCGTACTCCTCGTCGTCCTCGAACTCGCCACGATCCTCGTCTTCATCGACTTCGTACTCGTCCTCTTCTTCCTCACGGTCTTCCTCGTCCTCCTCCTCTTCCTCGTCGTCGTCCTCGTCGTCGCGTGCGATACCCGAGGCATCCTCGACCTCATCTCCATCCTCGGAGGCCTCATCCGACTCCTCGTACCAGTCCTCCTCTTCGTCGGACTCTGCTTCGGCCGAATCGGCCTGATCCTCATCCGGCTCGATGCGGTGGGATGCTGCAGCGCGTTTCGCCGTGAGTGGCGGCGGTTCCTGGGTGTCGTCTTCCTCCCAAGGGGCGGGTTGAATTTTGTTCTTGCGTGTGAGCGTCACGTTCGAGGTTCCAGCGCTTTTGCTGGGCGCCGCAGCTAACGATGTTGGCTTCGCGGCTGCGGGCGTGCCGGGGGCTTCGCCGCGCAAGCGGGCCAGATCTTCCATGGTGATGAGCACCTCACGGGCCTGTGAGCCGGCATAGGTTCCCACGAAGCCGTCCTCCGCCATGAAGTCGATCAGGCGTGCGGCGCGTCCATAGCCGATGCCCAAAGCTCGCTGCAAGAGTGACACGCTCCCGCGCCCTTCGCGAACGACGACCTCGATGGCATCATCGTACAACTCGTCGCGCTCCTTCAGGTTGCCAGCGGCCTCGCCCTCACCCGGTTTTTCCACCTTGAGCTGCACCAGCTCGCGCACAAAGTTTTGTTGTCCGCGGCTTGCTACCTCAACGACGGCGTTGATCTCTTCATCGCTGAGATACGTCCCTTGGCCGCGCAAGAGGGTACTAGTACCCGGCCAAAGGAAGAGCATGTCACCACTCCCCAACAGCTTATCAGCGCCCATTTCGTCCAGGACCACGCGGCTATCGGTACGGCTGGCAACTTGGAAGGCGATCCGCGCGGGAAGGTTGGACTTGATCAGCCCGGTGATCACGTCCACGGTAGGTTTCTGGGTTGCCAGGATCAGATGAATGCCAACCGCTCGGCTCTTTTGAGCCAAACGAATGATGTGCTGCTCGACTTCCTTGCCGGAGGTCATCATCAAATCGGCCATCTCATCCGCGACGATGACGATATACGGCATGTGCAGGGGGATGCTGCCGCGCTCCTCGTCGGTCTCCGGCTGCAGCCGGTCCATCAGCTCTTCTTCGTTCAGCTGGTTGTAGCCGCTGATGTGTCGCACGCCGGCGCGGGCCAGCAGAGCGTAACGCTCTTCCATCTTGTCCACGGCCCACGCCAAAATCGCCTCCGCCTTCCGCATGTCCGTCACCACCGGATGCATCAGGTGCGGCAGCGATTTATAGCCGCTCAATTCGACCATCTTGGGGTCGATCATTAACATGCGGACTTCGTCAGGTCGACGCGTCATCAGAATGGAGGCAATGATCGCGTTGAGGCAGACGCTCTTGCCCGTGCCCGTCCGTCCGGCAATCAGCAGATGGGGCAACGTGGACAGGTCCACGACCAATGCATTCCCCGAGACGTCCTTCCCCAGGAATAAGGGAATGCGCATCTTCTTGATTCGGCCGTTAGCTTCCTCAATGACTTCGCGCAGTCGTACCACCTGACGCTGCTCGTTGGGGACTTCGATGCCCACGGTGTTTTTGCCCGGAATCGGTGCGACGATGCGGACGCTCGGAACTCGCAGGGCAATCGCCAAGTCGTCGGCCAGGCCGGTGATCTTTGAGAGCCGCAGTCCCGATTCCAGCTCGACTTCGTATTGCGCGATCACCGGTCCCGTTTCGATTTCCACGACCTTGACCTTGAAGCCAAAGCTGGCAAAGGTCTTCTCCAGGATTTTGGCCTTGCGGCGAACCTCCTTGGCCTGTTCGTCGAAACAGAAATCGTCGGCGCCCGCCAGCAACTCTACGGACGGCAGCTCATACTCGGTACTGTCCTCGGCCTCACTCGCTTCGTCCAGCTGCTGCATGACCTCGTCCCGATCGGCCTCGTCGGGGGGACGTCGCACCTTCAGCGAAGGTAAGAAGCGTTTGCGACCGCCCATTCGCACCATGGAGGATTCGCTCGAGACCGCAGCCGCGGCGGGACTCGACTCAGCTTCGTCGTCGGCGTCGTCCTCAGAATCCTCGCTCTCATCCTCCCCTTCCTCGTCGCCATCCTCATCGTCCTCCATGTCCGCTGCTTCGTCGTCGGCCTCAGCAGAATCCTCCAATTCGTCCTCATCGACTTCCTCGATGTCGACGACGCCGACGTCCGCGCTGGGCGCATCAATCCGCTGCCCGCGGATCCGCACGGACACGCCCGCACTTGAGCCGTTCGTGGTCCCGTCCCCTGCTAAAGCCTTGGCCCCAGGCCGTTTCGACTGCAGGCGTTGCTGGCCCTGGTGAACACCGCGTAGGGTCCCACCGATCATCAACACGGCCAGGTGCAACAGTACGTAGTCCGTACACAACAGCAGGCCGACGACTAGGAGGCTGCCTGCCAAGATCAAGCCGCCTAACATGGCGAAGTGCGTCTCGAGGATACCGCGCCCCAGCAGCCCCAAATAGCCACCAGATCCCGAGACGGGCGACTGCATCAGGCCTGGCAAGAACATGGCGGCCAGAGTGGTCAATCCGGCCAGCGATCCCGTCCAGCCAACCAATCGCACGGCGGGCGCACTGATCTCGCGACGGAGCAATAGCAGGCCCGTCACCACACCCAAGGACAGCACCAGATAATAGGCACCGAGCCCAAATCCCCGTAACAGCAAATCGGCCGTGAAGGCACCCCAACGCCCACAGGCGTTGTGAGGTTGCGGATGAACGGGATGTACGGACACATCGGCCTGATAGAGCTGATTGATCGGATAGACGAGTTCAATCGTCGGATCCGCTGGGTCGAAGGTCAGCACCGACAGCGTCAAGAACGCCACGAGTGCAAACAAACCAATCGCCAAGAGATCGATTTTCAGATCACGTTGTTCGAACATGGACGCCTGTCGTCAACGAGGCAAGTGGTTGCTAATGACTCGTACTGCGGCACGGGGCCATCGTCGGGCGCGTCCATGCCCGATGTTCCGCTCTGGATCGGCTCGCGCCAGAGGCTCCCCGGCAAGAAGTTTAGCTCGCAAACAGGTTCCAAGCCGACCAGATTGGGCGCACGGACCCAACTTTTTTGTAACCGGACGCGAGAAAAAACGCATCGTACTTAAGGTATCAATTGCGCCGGGGCTATCGCTTATGCGGATGCACGGGCGGACAAGCCGCCCGTGGCACCCAAATGATGTGTCGTGCGGCGTCCATTCATTCCCCGGCAGCCAGGAAATTTCGAAACGGCCACCAGTGTCCGTCCGGACGCTGCGTGAGTAATGCCAGGAGTCGGTCAGCCGCATCGGTGGCGACGATCTCCGTTATTCCATCGGCCTGATTTAAATCCAAG
Source organism: Planctomycetaceae bacterium (assembly GCA_005773145.1). Lineage (GTDB taxonomy): Bacteria > Planctomycetota > Planctomycetia > Pirellulales > Pirellulaceae > SXHS01. The sequence goes on from SXHS01000157.1 coordinate 6,208, forward strand.
GGACGACCGTGCGACAGCTCGACGACCTGCGATGGGGTGACCTGGATGCAAGGCAAGTCCGGCACGGCTTGCAACGGATTCAGGAGATAGGGCTCGATGCCATGGTCGGCGATTTGTGCGAGTGTGACGGCGCACTCCACGGCGAACGGACCGATGGCCGTGCGGACTAAGCCCGACATCACGGCGGCGGTTCCGACGGCTGCGGCAATGTCACGTCCCAGCGAGCGGATGTAGGTGCCACTACCGCACGTTACTTCCAATCGAAGTTCAGGGTAGTTGTACGCCAGCAATTCGATGCTGTCGATGCGTACCGCCCGTGGCGTCAAGTCCAGCGATTCGCCCCGCCTCGCCCGGGCATACGCACGTTGCCCCTCGACCTTGAGCGCTGAATAGGCCGGGGGACGTTGCTCGATCGTGCCGATATGCTGTTGCAGCGCGGTGGCCAATTCGTTGAGTTGGGGCACGCGCGCATCCGCAACCTCGATCACTTGACCCTCGATGTCCTCGGTATCGCTGTATCGCCCGAGTTGGAACGTGGCCAAATAGCGTTTGGACATCCGTTGAACGTAGGGTACCAACCGGGTCGCGGGCCCGATACATACGACCAACACGCCGGTCGCCAAGGGATCCAGTGTCCCCGCGTGCCCCGCGCGGGCGGGACGTACGATACGCTGTACGCGATTGACCACATCACGTGAAGAAAGGGCGGCGGGTTTGGAGATGTTCAACAGGCCGAACGGCATGGACGCAATTCCTGAAACGTCGTCATCACAGTCGAGTCTGCCAGCCTTCTGCATCCGTCGCTGGCCCGTCGCGCCTTCGGCAGATTCAATCGTCGTGCCTTGCGAATCGCAGGGCAATCCGACAGAATACACGTTTTCCCTTCCAGGTGCTTCATGTCCCATGCGATGAGTCATCAAGTGTTTGCGCGGGCACAAAAACTGATGCCCGGCGGAGTCAACAGTCCTGCCCGTGCCTTCGGCGCGGTTGGCGGTGAACCGGTGGTATTTCGCCGCGGGGAGGGGGCCTACCTATGGGATGTGGATGGCAATCGATACATCGACTACATCGGATCTTGGGGACCCATGATCCTGGGACACACCCATCCCGCCGTGGTCGAGGCGATCTGCCAGGCTGCGCATGACGGAACCAGCTTTGGTGCACCAACAGAGGGGGAAAATGAACTGGCCGAGTTGATTATTGAAGCCGTGCCGTCTGTGGAACAGGTGCGGCTGGTGAATTCGGGCACGGAAGCGACCATGAGCGCCATCCGGCTGGCACGCGGATTCACCGGGCGCGATGGGATTATCAAATTTGCGGGCAACTATCATGGCCATGTCGATTGCCTGCTGGTGGCTGCGGGGAGCTCGGCTGCGACGTTGGCGGTTCCCAATTCGCCTGGCGTGTCGCGCGGTAGCTCGCAGGACACGTTGATACTCCCCTACAACGACGTTACCGCCGCGGAACAAGCCTTCGCGCAACATGGTTCGCGATTGGCTGCCGTCATCGTGGAGCCTGTGGCCGGCAATATGGGCACCGTACCCGCCACAACAGAATTTCTCCAGGCGTTGCGTGACTTGACTAAGGCCCACGGTACACTGCTGATCTACGATGAGGTGATGAGCGGATTTCGCGTTGCCTACGGAGGGGCTCAATCGCTGGGCGGGCCACTGCCCGATCTCACCACGCTCGGTAAGATCGTCGGCGGAGGATTGCCGATTGGCGCCTACGGCGGACGGACCGACATCATGCAACATGTGCTCCCCGCCGGCAAAGTATTTCAGGCCGGCACGCTCAGTGGCAACCCGCTCGCCACACGCGCCGGAATTGCCACGCTGCGGCTGCTTCGCGACACACGCCCCTACCCACAATTGGAACGCTTGTCCGCCCGCTTGGCTGACGGTTTGATGGCAGCCGCCGCTCGGGCGAACGTGCCACACAGCGTGGGCCGAGTCGGCAGTATGTTGACCCTCTTCTTTCAGGCTCAGCCTGTCACGAATTGGGAGACCGCCAGTCAATGCAACACGCGGCAATTCGCACGCTTTTTCTGGGGAATGATCGAACGAGGCATCTACTTTCCTTGCAGCCAATTCGAGGCCCTGTTCGTTTCCGCAGCCCACACGGAAGCCGATATCGACGCGACCATCTCAGCTGCGGCGCATGCTCTGCGCCTCGGCGCCTCGGCGTGATTCTTGATCGCTCACCCGTCCTCCCTGCCCGCCTTTCGTCCATCCAACGGCGACACCCTTGCCGTCCCTGGTCGGTCTGGGTCGATTGGGCGGAATGGGGGGGCGTGTCGTGGTTCGGCTCATCCGAACCCCGAGTTGTGCAATCAAAAAATGCCAAGAAAGTTCACGCGGCTAGAGACAAGGCGGAGTGTCACGTGTTAGGATGATTCGGAAATTTCGAGTCTGATTTGGCGTCAAGTCAGACTTCACCGAGGCAGATGCGCGCGGTTGCAGCTGGCTAATCGTCGCCACGTGACGGATTCAAACAATTATCGACCAAGGAGGTCCCTGTGGCGAACGTCAAGACGGTACCAGCCGGGGAAGCATCAGCTCACTTAACGTCCGCTGACGCAACGTCCACTCATCAGCTAATTCGCGATAAGGTGGTCGAATGGCTACGCGCGGAAGGCAGATTGACAAGCGACCGCTTCGACGATGATGCATCGCTTTTCGAATTGGGCGTCGATTCGCTGGCCGTGGCCACAATTGCCTGCGAGTTGGAGCGAGCAACAGGCAAGAAGCTGAACCCCGACATCGTCTTCGACCTGCAGACCATCAATGAAGTTGCCGAGTACATGGACGGACTGCCGGTTCGATCGGGACCGGATGTGCTTCGGCGCGTGGACGCGCCCGTTCCGACTCAGAGCTTCGCGCCAACGACGTCCGATATTCCGGTGGCCGCAGCTCCCCAGGACCATCACGCGTATTACGCACGCTTGAACCGGCGAGTTCAGGCCCTCAAGGATGAAGGGTTGTATTTCTTCGAACCGGAGATTTCGCAGCACGATGGGACCTGGGTCGTGGCAGACGGCGTGCGCATGCTGATGCTCGGGTCGTACGAATACCTGGGGTTGTTGGAACATCCTCATTTGCAAAAAGCGGCCATTTCGACGCTGGAAGAATTTGGGACGGGGCACCACGGCGCCCGCCTACTGACGGGAACCACCACGATTCATAAGGAACTGGAGGCGAAGCTGGCCGCCTTCATGCGAGCGGAAGATGCCATCGTATTCGGTAGCGGTTATGTAACCAATCTGGCGACCATCTCCACGTTGGTGGACCGCGATGGGGTGATCATTGGTGATCAATGGAATCATGCCAGCATCGTCGACGGTTGTCGCATGGCGGGCGCGGAGATGATGGTCTTTGAGCACAACGATATGGACTCGTTGGCGGAAAAGCTGGAGATGGCGTCTGGCCGACGAACTCTGGTCGTCGTCGATTCGGTTTTCAGCATGGACGGCGACATCATCGACTTGCCCATGGTGGTCCGATTGTGCCGGGCCCACGGCGCGCTCTTGATGGTGGACGAGGCGCATAGCTTGGGTGTGCTGGGAAAGACCGGCCGAGGCGCCCAGGAGTATTTTGACTTGGGTCCCGACGATATCGATGTGAAAATGGGGACGCTTTCAAAATCCCTCGCCAGTGGCGGCGGTTTTGTCGCTGCTCGGGAGGAAATTACGACCTACCTGCGGCACCATGCCCGTGGCTACATATTTTCGGGCGCTCTGCCCGTTGGGCAAGCCAGCGTCGCCATTGCAGCGCTGGAAGTAATCGAGCGTGAGCCCGAACGGGTGGAACGACTGTGGCAGAATGTCGAGCACTACAGTACATCTCTACGTCAACTAGGGTTCGACACGGCGACGAGCGTGACGCCGATTGTGCCCGTCATGACAAAAACCGACGACATAACGCTTGCCATGACACGACTATGCCGTGAACAGGGGCTGCTCGTCGTGCCAGTATGCTTTCCGGCTGTGCCGATGAATGCACCGCGGTTGCGCACCTGCGTGTCCGCACTCCACACCAAGGCGGAACTGGACTTCGCCCTGGAGGTGCTCGCGCGAGCCGGTCGCGAAACGGGGCTGATTTCGGGTTGACCGCCCCATCAGGCTGCCGGTCATGGCCGTTTCACGCGAGACGCCCACGCGAGACGCCGCTGTGCCGCGGCTTGGTCCCGTGTCGCCAACCCCGCGGCACTTGTGCGGCGGCTCTTGCGGCGAAAGGATCCGGAATCATTTAGTACGCCCGGCAGGATTCGAACCTGCAACCCTCGGTTCCGAAGACCGATGCGCTATCCAATTGCGCCACGGGCGCTCTGTGATGGTGACCGTGTCATGGTGACCGTGCTCTAGCCCCATCCCATCGAGAGCGGATGCTGCACTCTAGGATAGGCGTTCTTCTTCCATCTGGCAACGGTGGATCGGGAACGGTGGGGCGCCTCCGCGAGCCAAGTGGCGCGGCGACCGGCGGCCCCCCTGCGAGGTGCTGCGTTAGCCGGTTATAATTGAGGCAGAGGTCCGCCTCCCCCATTCCCCCGGATGCAAGTACTCTCTCAAGGTTGGTTCGTTCGTCAATGGCACAGGTAACGCTACGAATACTGGATGGGGCGGATCGCGGAAGGGTTTATGAAAACCTGCCTACGCCGGTCACCGTTGGGCGTGAGGAAGGCAATACCATTCAACTGAACGATGATCGCGTCAGTCGCTTTCATATCAAGATTCAAGAGGATCACGACCATCTGGTGCTCACCGACCTGGAGAGTACCAACGGGACTAAGATCAACGGCGAAGATGTGCAATTGCGAGTGCTGCGTCACGGCGATTCCATCATGATTGGCCGGTCCGTGCTCCTGTTCGGATCGCGGCAACAAATCGCGCTTCGCTTGGCGCGTTTGCGGGGCAATCTTTCGGACTCTAGTGGAACGGTCGATGAAGAAGATCTCGAAAGTGCCGAGAACCTGTCCTCGCTCGATTTCGAGTTGCAGCACGGAGACCCTGACCAGTTACAAGCGACGCTGCATGTGCTGGAGCCCCCTGAGATTCCCAGCCGACTCGGTCCGGCACAGGCGGCTCAGCTGGCCGAACTCTTGGACTTCCTGCATATTCGCATTCGGCATCTGTTGGCCACCGTCCGATCGACCGATGATGAGGAGCGTGTCACGCTTGAGTTGCGACAGTGGCAGGATCTATTGGATTTGCAGATGCGGTTGGCCGAATACCTGCGGTTGATCAGCGATCCGGATCGGACAACGCCCTGACGGATCCCAGATAGGACACGATGTCGCATGACGAAATCTTCCTTCGTACACTTGCACTGTCACAGTCATTACAGCCTCTTGGATGGGGCGGCTTCCATCGATAAATTGCTGGACCGCACCCGTCAGCGTGGCATGAATGCTTTGGCTCTGACGGATCACGGCAATCTTTACGGCGCGATCGAGTTCTATCGCAAGGCATTGGATGCTGGTATCAAGCCAATTGTGGGCTACGAAGCCTATGTGGCACCGCGCAGTCGCTTTACCAAGGAGGTCGGTTCATCCAAGGAAAACAGTTACCACCTGACGTTATTGGCTCAGAACCGGACCGGCTTTCGCAACCTAGTCAAGCTGGCCTCCGCTGCGTATTTAGAGGGATTCTACTTCAAGCCGCGGATTGACAAGGAGTTGTTGGCCAGTCACTCGGAGGGGTTGATCTGTTTGAGCGGCTGTGTGTCGGGGGAATTAAGCCGCACGTTGCTGAAGGGATGGGGGAGCCAGCGTGACTGGGAAGGGCCTCTGGAAATCGCCCGCTGGTTCCAACAGGTATTTGGGGATCGATATTTCATCGAGATCCAAAACAACGGGCATGAGCTGCAGCGGATTGCCATGGAGGGGTCGCTGGAGATTTCGCAACGACTGGGAATCCCTCCAGTTGCCACCAGTGATGCGCACTATGCGGATCGAGAGGATGCCGAGGCTCAGGATGTCCTGTTGTGCATCAATACGGGCAAGTTCCGCACGGATACCGATCGCATGCGGATGGATGGCAATAGTTACTATCTGCGCGCTCCAGACGAAATGTACGCCACGTTTCCCGCTCATGCGGACGCTGTGGCCCGCAGCCAGCAGATCGCGGATAGTGTTGATCTGCAGTTGGACTTGGGCCAGCGGCACTTTCCCACGTACAAGCTGCAGGACGAGCAGACGGCGGACGATTATTTGCGGGCGATCTGCCTCGAAGGATTGCGGGAACGCTACGCCTCTGATGCCACCAAGTGTGCGAACGGCGTCTTGGACCCCGTCGTCATGGATCGCTTGGATCATGAGCTGAAGGTGATCCATCAACTGGGATTTGCCAACTATTTTCTCATTGTCTGGGACTTTGTCCGTCAGGCGCGCGAGTTGAAGATCCCCGCCACGGCCCGTGGAAGCGGTGTGGGAGCGTTAGTCAGTTACTCCCTCTATCTCAGTCACGTATGTCCGCTGAAATACGATTTGCTGTTCGAGCGATTTTTGGATCCCAGCCGCAAGGAAGCGCCGGATATCGACATCGATTTTTGCAAGGAGCGACGGGGCGAGATCATCCGTTACGTCAAAGAGAAGTACGGCGAGGCCAACGTAGCCCAGATTGGCACCTTTGGCACGCTGGCCGCCCGAGCTGCTATTCGGGACGTGGGACGCACGCTCAGCATGCCACTGGCCCGCGTGAATCAATTGATCCAAATGGTCCCCGATCAGTTGGGCATTTCGCTGGATGAGGCGTTGGAGACGAGCAGCGATTTGCAGTCCGCCTACCAGCATGACCCGGAGGTTCGCCAGCTCCTGGATTTTGCCCGCAAGATCGAAGGTCTGGCACGCAACGTGGGGACCCACGCTGCGGCCGTCGTGATTGCTGATCAGCCCCTGACCGAGTATGTCCCCTTGGGGCGCGTTTCGGGGAAGACCGACATCATCACCCAGTGGTCTATGAACGATGTTGAGGCAGCCGGCCTGTTGAAAATGGACTTTCTGGGGCTGCGGAACTTAACGATCCTGTCCAAGGCGGTGGACCTGATCGAGCAGGCCACGGGACAACGCGTCGACCCCCAGTCCTTTCCAGTTGACGATCAAGCGACGTTTGCTCTCTTGTGCCGCGGTGAAACGAAAGGCGTGTTTCAGCTGGAAAGTGGTGGCATTCGCGACCTGCTGCAGCGCATGAAGCCGGATCATTTCCACGATATCATTGCCACCAACGCGCTCTACCGGCCCGGCCCTTTGGAAGGGGGCATGGTCGACGACTATGTCGCCGTCAAGCATGGCCGCAAGCAGCCCGTTTACCAACATCCCGTGCTCAAAGACATCTTGGAAGAGACCCACGGGGTCATGGTCTACCAAGAGCAGGTGATGCGCATTCTCAATCGGTTGGGGGGCATTCCGCTTGCGGCTGCCTACACGTGTATTAAGGCGATCAGCAAGAAAAAAGAAAAGATCATTGCGGCCAATCGCGAACAATTTCTGCAAGGGGCAATCGACAGCGGTCTCGCGGCCAAGGCCGCGGCGGACATCTGGGAATTGATCATCAAGTTCGCCGGCTATGGGTTCAACAAGAGTCACTCCACGGCCTATGCCCTGATTGCCTATCAAACCGCCTACCTCAAGGCGCATTTTTCGCTCGAATTCATGGCGGCGCTGTTGTCCAGCGATATCCCCGGACGCAACTTCCAACGCAAGGACGCGCTGGTCGAGCACCTGGAGGACTGTCAGCGGATGCAGATCACGGTCGTACCCCCCGACGTGAATACGTCCGAGGTGGACTTCTCGGTCAAGGACGGCAAGATCTATTTTGGCCTGTCGGCCATCAAAGGGTGCAGCGGTGCCGCCGAGGCCATCGTGAGGGCCCGCCGGGAACGCGGGCCGTTTCGAGACTTGTTTGAATTCTGTGAGCGGGTTGAGCCTCAGTCGTGTACCCGGGCCGTCCTCGAAACGCTCAACAAGGCCGGCGCCTTCGATTGCTGGAAGGCGCGTCGATCCCAATGGGCCGCGCTCATGGATCGTGCGATTCAATCAGGTGCCACCGCCGCCGCTGATCGGCGCGCGGGGCAGAAAAGCCTTTTCGACGATCTGGCCAACGATTCACCGCAAATGGAGCCGGTTACCACCTTGCCCGATGTACCAGAGTGGGACGAACGGGAAAGACTCCTTCAAGAAAAAGAAGTGCTCGGCTTCTATCTCACCAGTCACCCCCTGGCACAGCACGAGGCCATGTTGCGCGTGCATTGGTCGCACACAACCCAAGAACTGTCCCAGTTGCGGGATGGCACCGAGGTGATTCTCGGCGGCATCATGTCCTCGATTAAAATGGCCAACGTGCGCAAGGCGCGAAATCCCGACAGCCCGACGAAATTCGCCAATTTCGACTTGGAAGATATGCAGGGAGCCGTGCGCTGCATTCTCTGGCCAGACGACTACGCACTGCATGGCCATCTCGTGCAGGCCGATGCCATTCTCGTCATTCGCGGTACGGTCGACCGTCGCGGTGGCAGCGATGAAGTGAATCTGGTCGTGCAGGAACTCATCCCCTTGGATCAACTCGACAACCGCTACACCCAAGGGATCTTGGTTCGCGTGGACCAAAACGAACACGGCGAGGAGCGGCTGCGCCAATTGCGCGAGGTGATGCGAGGCTATCCGGGATCGATCCCGGTCCAACTGCTATTGCAGCTGGACGACGGCCAACGGGCCCGTTTGGCCTGCCACGGCCTGCGGGTTGAGTGGAACCCGGAGCTACGCCAACGCTTGGATGCCCTCATGGGCCCGGGAAACTTCCGCCTCTTAACTGGAGGAAAGGGCCCGCGGCGCCAGGCGTCACCCCCCGCCGGCCGCAGTAGGGCCGCAGGCAGCGTACGGGCATAGAGTTCGAGACCCTACAGCCGTCACAAGTAGCACCCCCTCGTCGGTTCTGCCCCGTTTTTCTTGCTTTCCCCTCCCAGGCGACTACTATTAAAGGAATGGGCCCAGCGTGGCCCGCTGCATCCCACGGAACTCTGTTTGAGGCGATTCTCATGCCGACCCGCACCTGCGTCTTCCCGGCTTGGCTGGTTCTGTTTTTTCAGCTCCTGCTACTTTGCGCGACGGGACTGACCGGAATCGGAATGGTCCTCGTCTCCCCTGCCATCAGTGTCGCTCAGGATGACGACGATGACGATGATGACGACGATGACGATGATGACGATGATGCAGTGGAGGGAGAAGGAAATGATGCCGCGGCGGCCAAACAGCAAAAGAAGAG